>JAQBUJ010000045.1 GCA_027623845.1 Pseudomonadota bacterium | reverse complement strand
ATCCGCGAGCCGTGGAACTCGAGCTTTAGGCGGCGGTCGAAATGAAGGCGCAAAGGCGGCAAATTGGCTTCACCCTCTGGGTTCCGCATCATGGCCGCCTCTAATGTTCTCTAACATGCTGTATTTTATAATGAAAACATCCTGAAAGGGGATAAATCAGACCGTTCACCTGGGAAATGCGGGTTAAGAGCTTCGCATCAACCGTTAAGCGCGCTGGCGGTCCTGACCACCGCGTCGGCGACTGCCTTCACCGCACCGGCCTGACCGGCATCGGCGATCGCGCCGTCATCGTTAAAGCCCTTGGCGGCGGCGCTCATCGCGGCTTGCTGCGGCACCACGGTGACCCCGATATTGCCGAGGATTGAGCGCAGGTGCACGAGGCCGCGCAGCCCGCCAAGCGCCCCCGGCGAAGCGGAGATCAGGCCGGCGGTCTTGCCCTTATAGGCCGCCACCATGGCGTCATCGCCATCCGGCCGCGAGATCCAGTCCAGCGTGTTTTTCAGCATCGGGGCGATCGAGCTGTTGTATTCCGGCGAGGCGATGATGAAGCCGTCATGCTCCAGGAAAATCTTCCGCAGCGCCTTGGCCCCGGCCGGAACGCCCTCACCGACCTCAAGATCACCGTCATAGATCGGCAGACGATGGTCGGCGAGGTCGAGCAGGGTTACCTCGGCGCCGGCGGCCTTGGCCATGCCAGCGGCGGCGGCGGCCAGCTTTTTGTTGAAGGACGCGCCGCGGGCACTGCCGGCGAAAACGAGAATCTTAGGGGCGTTGGCCATATCGAGGCTCCGGGGCTTGTCGGTTTGAAATGAATTTGTCGGCGGCACAGTAAACGCCGTGTCCCCTATAGGGCAATGGGCCGCCGGATCACAGGCCCGGGATCATTGTCGGCTTGCCGCGGGGCTGGGTTCCCCGCTATCTAGTTGAGTGCAGCGCTTTCTCGACGTCGGGGCGATCTCTAGACCGTGCCAATCTTTAAATTCTCTCAATTTCCAACCCTGCCACTCTCTTTGGAGCTCAGCTGATGTATGTCGTCACCGTTGAATTCGCGATCAAGCCCGACTCCGTCGCGGCTTTTCATCCGGCGATGCTGGAGAACGCCAAGGCCTCGGTCACCGACGAGCCGGGATGCCGACAATTCGATGTGTGTTTCGACAGCGAAGACTCGGGCAAATGCTTCCTCTATGAAGTCTATGACGACCGGGCCGCCTTCGAAGCGCATTTGGCGATGGCGCATTTCAAGAGCTTCGATGCCGCCGTGGCGCCAATGCTGGACAGCAAGCTCGTGAATATCTGGCAACTGGTGCAGGGAAGCGCGCTGCCATAAGCGTCAAGTCGCCGGCTTCACGCTTGCCGGAAGCGACGGCGCTAAACCGCGCACCGATGCGGTGATCGCCGAGATTGAACCGGGCTCCGCCCAAACAACCGTGCAAGGATAAGCGAATCATGGATGCTGCTATTCAAAGTTTTTTGACCGGAATCCCGTTCCTGCTGACCCATTTCGGCGTCACCGTGCTGATGCTGGTGGTGGGTGTTTTCGTTTATATGTGGATGACGCCGCATGATGAGCGGGCCCTGATTCGCGACGGCAACACGGCGGCGGCGGTCTCGCTTGGCGGCGCGGTCGTCGGGCTGGCAATCCCACTGGCGGTCTGCATGGCCAACAGCGCCAGTGTCTGGGACATCGTTCTTTGGGGTGTCGTCACCCTGGTGATTCAGATCGCCACTTTTCGGATCATCGACCTGTGGCTACGCGATTTATCCAAGCGCATCGAGGCCGGCGAGATCGGCACCGCGGTCCTTTTGGTGTCGGTCAAGCTGGCGGTCGCGCTGATCAACGCGGCGGCGATTTCGAGCTAGCGGTTCGGGTTAGCCGGCCCGAGTTAGCCGGCCCGAGTTAGCCTGGGCGGCTCCAGCCGGGTCTAGGACCGGAACGTCGGCGCTACGCCGCCACTTTGGCCATCGTGTCGAGCCGGCCTAATCCGTGCTGCAAGTCCCCGCCGGACCGGTGCAGGCGTACCGTCAAGGCGCTGACGGTCGCCCAGCCGCGGGGGGTGAGGATATCGCGGAGATAGTCGAGTTGGCTTTCGGTGATGGCTTTCAGGGTCACCTCGCCGACCGCGCGCGCCGATGCGCGATGCTGTGTGGTGGCGACCAAAGCCATCTCGCCGATGATATCGCCCTTGCCGAAGTGCTGAAGAACCGTGTCGACGCCATTTTGGCGGGTAAAGATCTCGACATTGCCCTGTTCGATCACATAAGCCGCCAGCGTCGCGCTGCCTTCATGGAAAATCACCCGATCGGTGAGATGGAGCCGCATTGTCATTTCCCGGGTCGTTTTGCCAACCAATTCAATCGATCCACTCATTATGTCCTCCTATAAATGCCCTGCTGCAATCGAGGCGCGGCCTTCATTGGTCTAGAGGGCCTTTGCCTCATCCAGCGGGTAAACTAAATATAATTTATGTACAATTTTATATAAAGTCAATGTTGTAGATCTCACCCGAGATTTCACCCGGTGGATATCACCCTTAAAACAGCGGTGTCCCGGACGTCTTTGTCCTCCAGCGCCAGCGGCGTCGGCACCACATAGCGGCCGACTTCCTGGACGCCTGCGGCGGGAACATAGGCGCGGCCCGGATCGCCGATTAGAACCAGCGCCCCGGCATCGGCGTGACGCCGTAACCAGGCGAGCACCCGATCGGCCATTGGTCGCTCGTAGCAAACGTCGCCGGCCAGAACCACATCCCAGAGCGGGCCGCCGTCATTGGCCAGGACCGGCTCGTCCAGCATGTCGCGGGTGATGATCTCCAACCCGGATGATAGATTGTTGGCCTCGGCGTTCAGGGCGATTGCGGCGACGGCGAAAGGATCGATTTCGTTGGCCGTGACATGGGCCGCCGAGGCCCAGAGCGCCGCCAACCCGGCGATACCGCCGCCCGCCGCCACATCCAGAACCCGTCGCCCGCCGACGGTGGCCGGCGTGTCGATGACGAATCGGGCCAGCGCCTGACCGCCGGCCCAGGCGAAGGCCCAAAACGGCGGCGGTATGCCGGCCTTGGCCAGCTCGGTCTCGGTCATCTCCCAAAGCGCCATCGCGTCGCTCGCCAGATGCAGCGTCAGCTCCGGCACCAGGGGCGGATGCGCCAGCGCGGTATTGGCTCGGATGAAGGCGCCAGCGGATGGGCCAAGGCCGAAGGGTCCAATGCCGGTGGGGCCTAGTGGCGGCATCTCAAGCCACGAGGATCGCAGCGGTGACGATCAGACCGAACAGCCAGTTTGATTTAAATTTCTCCAGGCAATCGTGGGGATTGTCGATATCGACCCGCCAAGCCTGCCAAGCCAACTGCGCCGCCGCCGGGGTCAGGGAAAGATAATACAACGGGCTCAGCCCGGCGCTCCAACCCATCGCCAGCAGGCCGATCATCGTCAGGCTATAGAAGCCCCAAAGGAATGGCCGGGTGCGCGCGCCCAGCGCCAAGGCTGAGGACTTTACGCCGATCATCGCGTCGTCCTCTTTGTCCTGATGCGCGTAGATCGTGTCATAGCCGAGGGTCCAGGCGATCCCGGCGGCGTAAAGCAGCCCGCAGGCGAGCGCCACCGTATCGGTGACCGCCGCCCAGCCCATCAGGGCGCCCCAGTTAAAGGTCAGGCCAAGGACGAATTGCGGCCAATAGGTCACCCGCTTGAACAGCGGATAAGTGAAGACCAGAGCCAGCACCGCAACCCCAAGCATCCAACTGGTCTGGTTCAGTTGCAGCAGGATCCCCAGACCGATCAGCAATTGCGCGACTAGGAATACCAGCGCTTGGCGGACGCTGATCACGCCGGAGGCGATCGGGCGATTGACGGTACGGGCGACCTTGCGGTCGAAATCCCGGTCCCACAGATCGTTGACCGTGCAACCGGCGCCGCGCATCACCACCGCACCGATGCTGAACAGCAGATACAGCCGGGCGATTTCCCATAGATCAACCGCCTCGGGTCCGGCGCGCCAGCCCAGCGCCAGCCCCCACCAACAGGGCAGCAAAAGCAGCCAGGTGCCGATAGGCCGATCCAGCCGCATCAGCCGCGCATAGGGCCGCCACGCCGCCGGTAACAGGCGGTCGACCCAGTTGTCGCTCGGGATATCGCTTGCGGTTGTCACCCCGCCTGCATAAACCGGCGAGGATAAGCGGGCAAGGGGCGCGATGGCGTCCACGCGCTCGAAGCCCTCGGAGAATGCGGAGCGATGGCGACTGATTGTGAGACCTGGTTGTTCGTCGAGGACGGGCTTGGCGCTGGTGTCTCGGCCGTTCTGGATGTGGATCAACTTTATCGCCCAAAAAGCAACGGACCTTGGCGCCACGATGCAATGGCCGGTGTTTACCCAGCTCACCGCGATGGAGCGGGTCAATCTGGTTCGGCTGCGGGCCAACGCGATCGAGGCGGCGGAGCCGTCGCGCCGGCTGAGCGTTCCCGAGGTCCGCGAGGCGGTGCGATTCGACGCCCTGCTCGACGCCCGGCCTGGCGACCGGCGGTTATTTTGTTGTGACGAAACCGGTGGTGGAGTCCCGGTTCTCCAGGCTTTCACCAGTTCCGGGCCCGGCGGGGCGGGATTGCTGATCGGACTGGAAGGCGGTCTTGCCAAGGTGGAACTTGACCGGCTCGACAAAACACCCAATGTTTGCCGCGTGAGTCTGGGGCCACGGGTTCTCCAAGACGATACGGCGGCGCTTGCCGCTCTTGCCTGTTGGCAGGCGGCGGAGGGGGATTGGACCGGGGGTCAGCCAGTCGAAAACAATTGAGCGCCACTCCCAACCCTTTTCATTTTAGCGAGAGCTAATGCATGTCACGTCCCCCTGACGCAGCAGGCGCCCCGATCGAGAGCAAGGCTCAACTGATCGAGGACCTAGAATCCGCCTGCACGCCGCGCGAGCGTTGGCTCATCGGTACCGAGCACGAGAAATTCGCCTTCCGACTATCCGACCACAGCCGGCTGCCCTATGAGGGGCCGGATGGGATCGGCGAGATTCTGTCGAGGTTGGGCCGCTTCGGCTGGGAGCCGATTCAGGAACAGGGCAAAACCATCGCGTTGACCATGGACGGATGCGCGATCACCCTGGAGCCGGGCGGCCAGTTCGAGCTGTCGGGGGCGCCGCTGGAAACCATTCACCAGACCTGCGACGAGGTCCATACTCACTTGGCGCAAGTCAAAGAAGTTGGCGACGAGCTTGGCATCGGCATGCTCGGCCTCGGTTTCGATCCGTCCTGGCGCCGCGATCAGGTTTCCTGGATGCCCAAGGGTCGCTACGCCATCATGAACCGATGGATGCAGGAGAAGGGCAACCTTGGCCTCGACATGATGCTCAGGACCTGCACGGCGCAAACCAATCTGGACTTTGTCGATGAAGCCGACATGGTCGAAAAATACCGGATCAGCTTGGCCTTGCAGCCGGTGGCGACGGCGCTGTTCGCCAATTCGCCGTTCAAGGAAGGCAAGCCCAGCGGGTTCCTCAGCCTGCGCAGCAATGTCTGGACCGACACCGATCCCGATCGCTGCGGCATGCTGCCCTTCGTCTTCGAGGAAGGTTACGGCTTTGAGCGGCACGTGGACTACATCCTCGATGTGCCGATGTATTTCGTCTATCGCGACGGCATCTACCATGACGTGGCGGGCAAGAGTTTCCGCGACTTCATGGCCGGCAAGCTTGAAGGTTTCGAGGGCGAAATTCCGCATATGGGCGATTGGACCGACCATATGACGACGAATTTCCCCGAGGTCAGGCTGAAGAAATATCTGGAGATGCGAGGCACCGATGGCGGCCCCTGGCGCAGCCTGTGTGCGCTACCGGCCTATTGGGTGGGGTTGCTCTATGACACCAATGCGCAGACCGCCGCTTGGGACATGGTCAAGGATTGGACCATCGAGGAGCAGGCCAAGATGCGCGATGACGTGCCGCGCCACGGGCTGGCGACGCCGTTCCGAGGCGGCACGGTCCAGGATCTCGCCAAGCAATCCCTGGCGATCGCCACCTCCGGTTTGAAGCGACGCGGTAGGCTCGATACGGCCGGAAACGATGAATCCGGCTTCCTCGACCCCCTGCAGGCCATCGCTGAGAGCGGCCGCACCCCGGCTGAGGAACTGCTGGAAGCCTACGCCACCCGCTGGGGCGGCACGGTCGATCCGGTCTACGAAGAGCTACGCTACTGACCGCGGGAAATTCCCCTGACGGCACCCATGCCGAGCGGGCCATCGCGCTGTCGTTAAGCGGGTTTCTCTGCGTCTCGATCATGGACGCGATCATCAAGCAGATGTCGGAGACCTATGGCGCCATGGAATTGGTGCTGTTCCGCTCGCTGTTCGGGCTGATCCCGGTCGCCGCGATGATCATGATGATCGGTCGGGTCTCGATACTGGTGACCCGTCGACCGGGGTTGCAGGCGCTGCGGGCGATTCTGGGCACGGTGACGACGTTTCTGTTCTTTTTGTCGCTGCGCTATCTGCCGCTGGGCGAGGCGGTGGCGTTGGTCTTCGCCGCGCCGATCTGCCTGACCGTGCTGGCCGGACCGGTGCTGGGTGAGAAGGTCGGGCCGAGACGCTGGTTCGCCGTGGCTGTGGGCTTCGTCGGGGTGCTGACCATCTTGCGGCCGGGAAGCGAGGTCTTCTCGCCTTATGCGTTGCTGCCGGTCTCCGCCGCCTTGACGTTCTCGTTGACCATGTTGCTGGGCCGTAAGTTGGCGCTGACCGACAACAGCACGTCGATCGTGTTTTACACATCCGTTGGCGGGGTGCTGGCCAGCGCCGTCCTGGTGCCGATGGACTGGATCACCCCGTCATTGGATGACCTGCCTTGGCTGCTGCTGATTGGGATTCTCGGCGGCGTTGGTCAATTGCTGATCGTTCAGGCGTTCCGATACGCCGAAGCCTCGATGCTGGCGCCGTTCGAGTACACCTGCATCGTCTGGGCGATCCTGTTCGGCTATCTTTTCTGGTCGGAACTGCCGGACCAATGGACCATCATCGGCGCGGCGATCGTCATCGCGTCGGGCCTGTACATCGCCCAGCGCGAGTCGCGGGCGCGGCGCCTGGGTTGAACACCTCTGTCGGAGGCTGTTTTTAAAAAATAGCGCCGGCCTGGATGGCGCCGGCCAGGCTCTGGCCGGGTTTCTTGACACCTTGCGCGATATCGCTGATTACAGGCTCAAGCTGGTCAAGAAATGCGGGATGCATATGCCAATGGCTGCCGTGTCGTGATCGATCCGCTCTACAGGTCCGGCCTACAAGGGACTGGGCTATTGAAAGCCGCATTTCCTGGCGGCGCGGGACCCGAATCCGAGCGCCGTCATCGGTCCACGGGAGGTTGAATGGCTTTCGATGATCTGCCCGACCTGTCGCCGCTGCGGTCGCTGAAGCCATTCGAGGGGTTTGAGTTCAATCGCCGTTCCAAGTTGCTCAAGGTCGATGGTCAGCGCGTGGTGTTCGCCTTGGCTCTGGATCGCACGCTCGGCGATTTCGTGATGCAAAACCTTATGGCCGCATCGATCTCCCAGAGTCTTGGCGATTGTCGTTTACATCTCTACTACCGCGATGATCGACCATTTAAGAGCCAGGTTGTCGCGCTGAATCCGCATGTCCACAAGATTTGGAAGTCGCCGGGCGGAATGGGACTTCCGGTCGAGCTGTTCGACGTTGCGGCCGAAGCACCAGTCAAGGCGGCCGAACCGGACTGGTATACCTCCTTTGCCGCCTCACCGGACCTGCTTTTGACCCCGACGATGATGAAACAGGAAACCTTACGGTCTTGCGAGACGGTGGCCCGGTTCCGGATGCCGGAAGACCAAGTTTCCGAATTTCAACAGGATCTCGTTGCGCGCGGTCTGGATCCGCACCGATGGTTCTGCGTTCTGCATTATCGCGAGGCCGGGGATCAAGCACGCGGTCCGAATGCGCTGCGTGACATCGACCCGGAAATCGCCCTGGCGGTGACCCGGCATATCATTGAAACCCTGGGCGGGCAGGTGGTGCGGATTGGCCATCAGGGCATGGCGCGGTTTCCGGAAATGCCGGGATTGGTCGAGCTGAGCGACGTCGCTGATGGGTTCATGCTGCAGGCTTTCGCGATCAGCCGGGCGCGGTTCTTCTTCGAGGTCTCAGCGTCAGGCCCGGCGCTGCTGGCAATGGCCTTCGGCACACCGGTGGCCCGCTGCAATACGCCGGACCTTGAAGGGCCGCTTTGCGAACGCAGCATCCTGTTGCCAATGCATCTCGTGGGACCCACCGGCGATCGGGTGCCTCAGGATCTGGCCTTGGCCAAGGGATTGATTGGGACGGTGGCGGTTCAGAACGTTCTCGGGCCAGACGGCTATCGGTTTCAAAAAAACAGCGTCGCTGAGCTCCTCGCGGCGGCTGGCGAGATTGTCGATCGAACCAGCGATTGCCAGAGTTGGCGGTCCGCCGGGCCGGTGGCGGTTGCCCAGGGCCGCAACAGTCTGCCCTGGCCGATGGCGCGGCGGGCTCATTTCAAGATTGTTGAATACCCCGAAGCCTTTCCGGAGTTTTCAGTATCCGGCGGCGATCCTGGCTGACTGGCCGATCGAACGGTCGATGCACCGCCCTAAACCTGGGTCCCGCCAACGGTGACGCCGCGCATCTTGACGGTGGGTTGGCCGACGCCGACCGGCACGCCCTGGCCGTCCTTGCCGCAGGTGCCGACCCCCTCGTCGAGCTTCAGGTCGGTGCCGATCATCGAGATCTTGTTCATCGCGTCCGGACCATTGCCGATCAGGGTGGCGCCCTTGACCGGGGTGGTCACCTTGCCGTCTTCGATCAGATAGGCCTCACTGGCCGAGAACACGAACTTGCCGGAGACGATGTCGACCTGACCACCGGAGAAATTGACCGCATAGAGGCCCTTCTTGGTCGAGCGGATGATTTCCTCCGGGTCGTGTTGGCCGGCGGTCATATAGGTGTTGGTCATCCGCGGCATCGGGTGATGCGCATATCCCTGACGCCGGCCATTGCCGGTCGGCTCGACCCCCATCAGCCGGGCGTTCTGGCGATCCTGCATATAGCCAACGAGAATACCGTCCTCGATCAGCACGTTGCGCCGGGACGGCGTGCCCTCGTCATCGACGGTGATCGAACCGCGCCGGTCCGCCATGGTGCCGTCATCGACCACGGTGACGCCGGCAGAGGCGACCCGCTGGCCGATCATGCCGGTGAAGGTCGAGGTTTTTTTGCGGTTGAAATCGCCCTCAAGCCCGTGCCCGACCGCCTCGTGCAGCATCACGCCGGGCCAGCCGGGGCCCAGCACGACTTCCATCTCGCCGGCCGGGGCCGGGATGGCGTCAAGATTGACCAGGGCGATTCGCAGCGCTTCGTCGACCTGGGCCTGCCAATTCTCTGGATCGATATAGCGGTCATAGCCAAGCCGCCCGCCGGCCCCGGTGCCGCCGCTCTCCATACGATCGCCGTCGCCGACCACGACAGAGACGTTGAGCCGGACCAGGGGCCTGATATCGGCGACCCGTTCACCGCCGGCGCGCAGGATCTGGATTGCCTGCCAGGAGCCGGACAGCGACGCCGAGACCTGGCGGATCCGCTGATCCTTGGCCCGGGCGTAGGCGTCGATCTCCTGCAGCAGCTTGACCTTGGCCTCGAATTCCATCCCGCCGATCGGGTTCTCGTCGGTGTATAGCGTTTGGTTGGTGCGCGCCGGACCGTCGGCCGCGACGCCGCTATGGCCGGCCTGGACCGCTTTGACGGTTTGCGCGGCGCGCTGGATCGCCGCCTCGGAAAGATCGGCGGCATGGGCGTAACCCCGCGCCTCGTCGACGATGGCGCGCAGGCCAAAGCCTTGGGTGGTGTCGAAGGACGCGGTCTTCAACCGACCGTCATCGAAGGCGAAGCTCTCGGACTGGCGGTATTCCAGAAACAACTCGCCATCATCGGCGCTGGCCAGCGCGTCATCGACGATTCGCCTGACCTGGACCGGATCGAGGCCGGCGCGTCCATAAAAAAGCTCGTCGGTGGTGCTGAGGTCGGTCATGGGCTGATCTTTCGTGCCGGGGCATCGGGGGGCATCGGGTCGGAAACGATTTCTCTCGATACCATAGGGTGCGAACAACGTGGAAGTCAGCAACGGTTTGTCATAGACTATCGCTATCCGGCTGTTCGAGACGGGGCGGCGCGACTTTCTGCCGCGCAAAACCGGCTTGTGAGTGAAGCAGCCTGAGGGTAGGGTCTCGCCAAGCGCGGCGGGGGCCGTGGATGGCGTGCGTTCGGTGGGTCGCCCAGTTCAGTTTGCTTGGCGAACCTCGGAAGCCGCGTGGGATGGGATCATGAGAGTCGAGATGGAACAACTCAAACATTTCGTTTTAAACGCCGGGAGGGCTTTCGGGCTTTCACTGGCGATATTCATGGTGACGACATCAGGCGCCTTGGCGTCTCTGGCTAAGCCTTGGCAACTGGGGACCCAGGACCCGGTCAGCCCGGTGGCGGTACGGGTCTTCGAGTTTCATGAGTATCTACTGGTGTTGATCACTGTCATCACGCTCTTCGTGCTTGGGTTGATGGTCTATGTCTGCATTCGGTTCAGGGCTTCGCGAAACCCGAACCCGTCACGCACGACCCACAACACGCTGATCGAGATCCTCTGGACAGCGGTGCCGGTGATCATTCTGGTGATCGTCGCAGTGCCATCCTTCAAGACGCTGTATTTCGGCGACCGGACCTACGAGCCGGACATGACCATCAAGGTGACGGCCAACCAATGGTACTGGACCTATGAATATCCGGACCAGGATATCACCTTCGACAGCTATATGATTCCCAAGGAAGAGATCGACCCGGCGACTCAGACTTATCTGTTGTCAGTCGATAACCCTCTGGTGGTGCCGGTGGGTAAGAAAATTCAGATTCTGGTGACCAGCAACGACGTGATGCATTCCTTCTTCGTCCCGTCGGCGGTTGTGCAAATCTACGGCATGATCGGGCGGATCAACGAGACCTGGATGCAGATCGACAAGGAAGGCACGGTCTTTGGCCAATGCAACCAGATCTGTGGCATCAATCATTCCGCCATGCCAATCGCGGTAAAGGCGGTCTCGCCAGAGGCCTATGCCACCTGGGTGGCCGAAGCCAAAATCAAGTTCGCTGCCGCTCCGGCGCCCATCCGGGTCGCCGACGGCGCGGTTAACGAATAAGCAGCGGGGAAGACACCATGAGCGCGGCCCACGCCCAAGACCACGACGAGCGCGCCCACGGCACCCCCAAGGGGTTCCTGCGCTATCTCTATTCCACCAATCACAAGGACATCGGAACGATGTACCTGATCTTCGCCGTGCTGGCGGGGCTGATCGGTGGCGGGATTTCTATTTATATGCGTATGGAATTGCAGGACCCTGGCGTCCAATACATGGAAAGTGGCCATGTCTGGAATGTCTATGTGACGGCCCACGGCCTGATCATGGTGTTCTTTGTGGTTATGCCGGCATTGATCGGCGGGTTTGGTAACTGGTTCGTGCCGCTGATGATCGGCGCGCCGGATATGGCTTTCCCGCGGATGAACAACATCA
>JAQBUJ010000044.1 GCA_027623845.1 Pseudomonadota bacterium | reverse complement strand
GGCGCGATACGCGGTAGCCGCCGCCGCTCTGTCGACCACCGGATACGGCGCGGTCACGCCGATACCAGACGCCAAGGCGGTTCGCGCGGCGATGCCCCGGGCAACCGACGCCTGCTGAACGCCTATTGCGGATCTTGCACCGTCCCATGACACGGCCCATCATCGCGGCCAACAAACCCTGTTTCTGTCGAGGGCCTGATGCGCATTCATAATCTTTATGCCGACGAGAACGGCGAATCCCATTTCCGCGATGTCGAGGTCGACTGGGCCGAGGACAAGCGGACCAGCAAACTGTCGGCCCGGCTGCCGGCGCACGGGATCATCTTTCGTCAGTCGCCGGCGACCTATGAGCTGGATTGGCACACCGCGCCCCGCCGGCAATACATCATCAATCTCGATGGCGGCGTGCGGATCACCGCCAGTGACGGCGAGGTCCGCGAGATCGGCGCCGGCGAGGTCATTCTGGTCGAGGACATAACCGGCAAAGGACATCTCTCGAAGTCTTTGGAGGGGAAGATCCGTCATTCGATCTTCATTCCCCTCGACGAAGCCGATTGAGCGGCCACTGACCTCCAGGGAGAGCAGACAGATGAAAGCCAGGAAACTTGGCGGCAGCGATATCGATTTGCCGGTGATCGGCCTTGGCTGCATGGTGATGCCGGGGTTCTACACACCAGGGTCCGAGGAGGAGGCGATCGCCACGTTGCACCGGGCGGCGGAGATTGGCGTCAGCCATCTCGATAGCTCGGACCTCTATGGCGCCGGCAAGAACGAGGCGTTGCTGGCCCGCGCCATCAAGGGCAAGCGGGACCAGTACATCATCGCAACGAAGTTCGGCAATGTGCGCGGCCCCGACGGCAAGCCGTCGGTCAATGGCCGGCCCGAATATGTGCAGCAGGCTTGCGAAGCGAGTTTGAAGCGCCTGCAGATCGATGTGATCGATCTGTACTACCAGCACCGGGTCGACACGTCGGTGGCGATCGAGGAGACGGTCGGGGCCATGGCCCGGCTGATCGAGCAGGGCAAGGTGCGGCATCTCGGCATGTCCGAAGCGGCGCCGGAGACGCTCAGGCGGGGCCATGCGACCCATCCGATCGCCGCCTTGCAGACCGAGTACTCTCTGTGGTCGCGCGATGTTGAGGGGCATATGTTGCCGTTGACCAAGGAGCTGGGAATCGGCTTCGTGGCCTATTCGCCGTTAGGACGCGGCATGTTCGGCGGTGATCTCACCAGCGCCGACAGCCTTGTTGAGGGGGACCGGCGCCGGGATCACCCGCGCTTTCAGGGCGAGAACCTGACCCACAACCTAAAACTCATGGAACCGGTACGCGCGCTCGCGGCGGCCAAGCAAGTGACGCCGGCGCAAATCGCCTTGGCCTGGTTGTTGTCGCGCGGCGATCACGTCTTTGCCATTCCGGGGACCCAGCGCATTGCCCATCTGGAGAGTAATGCGGCGGCGGCGGCGATTGAGCTTTCGGCGGCTGAGATCGCCGGCTTGGACGCGGCCATTCCCCTTGGGGCCGCCGAGGGGACGCGCTATCCGGCCGGGCAGATGAAAGTGATCCACCAATAACGCGGCGATGGGCCCCGAGGGGCCCATCTTACCGGAAGCTAGTGCTCCGGCCGCGCCGCACGGTTGACAGGGGGCTCTCAACCGCGTGGAAGGTTACGTTTAATTGCCGACCCGGGCTTCCTCGATCGGATAACCGAGGCCGCCCCGATCGCTGAAATTCTCCAGGTGGCACTTGCTGCAGGCCTTGACCGGATTGATTTTCATCGGTTTGCCACCGGGGCTGACGGCCATGTAGTACCAGTCCATGGTTTTCGGTGACTTGCCGGCCTTGGTTTTCTGCATGAAGAACAGCGGGCCCTTTCGGACCTTGCCCTTGGCGGTGACCTTGAAGGACTCTTTGGCGATCACGGTGCCTGCTGGAATATTGACGTTCTCTTCCTTGAATTTCAGATATTCGGCGGCGCCGACCTTGTTCACATAGGTCACCAGAAAGCGGCTGCCATGGAAGCCGGGCGCGGCTGGGTATTTGCTGGCGATGGTCCAGTTTTGGTAGTTCTTGACGAACGCGGCGGGGATCCAACCCTTGCCGCCCTTCATATAGCCCTTATGCAGATCACCCTTGAGACAGTCGTAAACCGCCTGGGCTTCCACCGGCGAAAGATCGTCACCGGCTTTCTTACTCGGATTGCAGTTCGCCGCCTGAGCGCTTGTCGACGCCAGAGCCATAATGCAGGCCGCCGCGAAGGCGCCAATGAGTTTTTGTTTCATAGCCCTGATCTCCCTGAAGGCAATTTGGACCTAATCAATGACCCGTCCGCACCCAAGATCCGTCAGGGGGATCGGCAAAGACAATGGGGAACCGCCTCGCACAAGCAGAATTGATCGACGGTGAGCGCGCGGGACGGGCCGGATGCGCAACCCGGCGACAAGACTGATGCGAAACCGTGCGGCGGCGTTTTGCCTTGCGGCAGGGCCTGTTATGATCAGGCTATCGGGCCCTCCAGTGTGGAGCGATGCGGCCAGCCGGGGAGGTAACGGGCATGAGTGGATCACCTGCCAAGCACGTCGTGCTGATCGTTTTCGACTACATGGGCTACGGCGATATCGAGCCGTTTGGCCAGTCCGAGATTCGCACGCCGAACATCAAGGCCTTGGCCGAACAGGGGCGCCGCTATACCGATTGCTATGCGCCGGCGCCGATCTGTGTTCCGAGCCGGGCGGCGATGCTGACCGGGCGCTATCCCCGTCATCTTGGTATGGAGCGGAATATCAATCGGGGCGAGGCGGGCTTGCCGGTCTCAGAGAAGACCCTGGCGCGTTATTTCAAGGATGCCGGGTACCGCACGGCGTTGTTCGGCAAATGGCACCTCGGCTATGAGGTCGAGGATGGGCCGAATGCTCACGGTTTCGATGAGTTCCTCGGCTTTCACGATTGGAACATCGATTACTACTCGCACAAGACCCGTACCGGCGTCGATGCGCTGTACCGTGGCGCCGAAGTGATCAAGCGAGACGGCTACACGACCGATCTGTTCACCGATGAAGCGGCGGCGTTCATCGACCGAGCCGGACCGGCGGCGGATCCGTTTTTTCTGTATCTGGCCTATAACGCCGCGCTGCCACCCTACAGCCCGCCGGGGCGCGAGGCTGATACCGCCTCGCATGACACCTGGCAGGACGGCAGCCGGGCCGATTACGTCGCGATGATCGAGCATCTGGACGCCGGCGTCGGGCAGGTCCTGGAGAGGCTTGAGCGCCACGGCCTTACCGACGATACCGTCGTGCTGTTGACCTATGATCACGGCGGTGCGGAACTGGCGACCAAAGGGCCATTCTTCCATGGGTTCGGCACTTTGTGGGAGGGCGGTATCCGGGTACCGATGATCCTGCGCTGGCCCGGACAGGTGGCGGCCGGAGCGGTTGCCGGCGCGCCAAGCATCCTGATGGATGTGACGCCGACATTGCTGGCGGCGGCAGGGATCGTGCCGGATCAGCCGATGGATGGGATCGATCTGCTGAAAGCTGAGGTCGCGCCAGGCGATCCACGAATTTTGCAGTGGCGCATTGATCTGCCCACCGTGCGCGAGGATTGGCAGGCCCGCAAACAGCGCGCGGTCCGGCGAGGCCGCTGGAAGTATCTTTGGGATGGCGGCTTTGAGTTCCTGTACGACATTGAACAGGACCCGGGAGAACGCGAGAACCACGGCTATCAGCATCCCGAACTGCTGGCGGAGCTTCGCGCATTGTCGAAAAGCGATTGGTAGGCGCGGCAGCCAAAGATATTACCGGTCACTTGAACGTGACTGGCCAGAGCGGATGCCTCGGGCAACCCTTTCGGCATGCGACTTCAACGCCCCTTCGTTGGCGCCTGCGCGCTGACCATATTGATCGCAGCGATCGCCATTGCGATTCCCGCGGTCCTCGCCCAGGCCAATCCGGCGTATTGGAAATCGGAATGGCCGAACACTGATTTCACCAAGCACTCGATTGACTATGGCGATGTACTTTCCGGCGGCCCGCCGCGCGACGGTATTCCTTCGATCGATAACCCAAAATTCGTCCCGCTGGCGGCGGTGGACAGTCTAGCGCCAACCGAGCCGGTGATCGGACTTGCGGTGAATGGAGTGGCCCGCGCCTATCCGCTGCGGGTGCTTATCTGGCACGAAATCGTCAACGACGTCATCGGCGGGGTACCCGTTGCCGTCACCTATTGCCCGCTGTGCAATGCCGCGATCGTTTTTGACCGCCGGGTCGATGGCGCGGTTCTGGAATTCGGCACCACCGGCAAACTCCGGCATTCCGATCTGATCATGTATGACCGCCAGAGCGATAGCTGGTGGCAGCAATTTCTCGGCGAGGGGATCGTCGGCTCGATGACCGGCAAGCGGTTGAAGACATTGCCGGCCCGGCTTGAATCCTTCGAGAAATTCGCCGCGCGTCATCCGAATGGCGAGGTGTTGGTGCCGAACGATCCCAGCGCCCGCGCCTATGGCGCCAATCCCTATGTCGGCTATGACAATTCCGGGTTCCCGTTTCTCTACAAGGGCGAGGTTCCCGAAGGCATAGCGCCGCTTGGCCGGGTCGTGGTGGTTGGCGAGACGGCTTGGACGCTGGAGCTGCTGCGGGAGCAGAAGAAGATCAAGCATCGAGATCTGCTGATCACCTGGGAACCGGGGCAAAATTCGGCGCTGGATGCACGGCTGATCGCCAAGGGCCGGGATGTCGGCAATGTGCTGGTGCAAAGACGCCGGGGCAATGAGTTGCACGACATTCCTTATGACGTGACCTTCGCCTTCGTCTTTCTGGCCTTCAAACCGGAGGGGACGCTGTTGCGCAAGTAGCGTGCTGGCAGGCTGTTGGATTTATCGGCCGCCATCCGTGCAAAAGCGTCCAGTCCTGGCTGTCGAAGGCGAACCAATTGCCGCCACCGTCTCCCGGTTGATCGAAACGACGCGAAATGGGCTCGCCGATCAACGCCGCCATCAGCAGGGCGCCAACCGCCCCGTGTGAAACGATCAGTGTTGTGCCATCGGCCTCGGCGGTCATGCTGATCCGACGTGCAGCGCCGACGATCCGAGCCTGCTCGTCGATGGCGCGCGCCCATCCTCGCGCGCGCTCATTCGGTTCGGCGAAGAATTGATCGGCGGTGCGCTCGAACGCGGCGCGCGGCAGATAACCGGTGCTTGAGCGATCGTTCTCGCCAAGGTCCGAATGGATTTCATAACCAAGCCCGAGCGGCGCGGTGACAATCTCGGCGGTCTCTGTCGCCTTACGTTCGGCGCTTGAATACACCGCGCGGATGGCGTGAAAGCATGGGTCGGGCAGGGATTGTCGCAGCCGTTTTACGCCGCGCTCGGATAACGGCCACTTGGTGATCGGCACGGCAGGGTCAAGCGCGATTTCCGGATGCGTCAGGAAATGGACTCGCCGCACCGTTTACGCCGCCTCAATGCCCGGTTTCTTGGCCAACCGGTACGATCAACGCATCGACCGCGACCGCGCCCTTTTCCTTCACGATGAACGGATTGATATCGATGCTGGAGAACCGGTCGGCATTGGCGTCGGCGAAGACCGAGAGCTTGACCAGCGCATCGGCCAGCGCGTCGATATCGGCTGGCGCCGCACCCCGGGCGCCGTACAGCATCTTGATGCCCTTGATCTCATTGATCATCCGGTGCGCCTCATCCAGACCGAACGGCGCTAGCCGAAAGGTGACGTCGCCCAATACCTCGACGAAGACACCGCCGAGGCCGAACATCACGGCTGGGCCGAAAACCGGGTCGTTGATCACGCCGAGCACCCCGCCGCTGACCATCTCCGAGACGATAACGCCTTGCAGATTGGCGCTGGGGTGATGCTGTTTGCCGGCGGCCATGATCGCCTCGAAAGCGTCTGCGACAGCCTCGGCGCCGTCGACGCCAAGCTTCACGCCGCCGATCTCGGTTTTGTGGAGGATTTCCGGCGAGACGATCTTCATCGCCGTTGGCCCACCAATGGATTTCCAGGCGGCAACCGCCTCTTCCTTGGTGGTGGCGAGGCGCGTGCCGGCCATGGGAATGCCGGCCGAGGCCAGAATGTTCCGTGCCTCGGCTTCGCCAACGATGCCTTCCGGCGCTCTTTGGGCATTCGAAGGTAGGGCCGGTGGCGGGGTTCCGAGGCCGCGTTCGAAAGCGGTCCCGAAATGGATCAGCGCAGCGGCGGCGCGCACCGCGCGGGCCGGGTCCTCAAGGATGGTATAGCCTTCGGCCTCATAGTTACGAACGATATCCTCGGGCGCGACGATGGACAGGATCATCGGCACGTCGGCATATTTGATGCGGATGTCGCGCAGGGTCTCGATCAATTTTTCCGACAGCATTTTTGACCCGGCGACGACGGTGAAGAACGCGACGACCGCGTCATAGCCACCTTCGTCCAACATCGATTCCATGAATTTCTTGATCAGGCTGAGATCGTTCAACGCCTGGGCAGTGATGTCGACGGGATTGCGTACGCCGGCAAACGGGATCAGCTCCTTCAGGTATTTCTGCTGGTCTTCCGGCATCGGTGAGACGTCGAGGCCGCAGGCTTCGGCGGTATCGGCCATCTGCACGCCGGCGCCGCCGGAAATCGTCATCAGACCAATTTTATTGCCCTTCGGCATCGCACCGGCCTGACAAGCGAGCGCGATGTCCAACAATTCCTCGATCGAGTCGACACGGAACACGCCGTATTGCCGGAACAACGCTTCATAAACCGCATCCGATCCGGCGAGAGAGGCGGTGTGCGAGGCGGCAGCCTCGGCGCCGGCGCCACTACGTCCGACTTTCTGGAAGATCACCGGTTTGTTGTTCTTATAGGCCAGCGCCAATGCGTCGCGCAGGCCAGGGCCGTTGCGGACCCCTTCGGCATAGACGGCGATCACCTTGACCTCATCCGACTGAGCGTAATAGGCGATGCATTCCGACAACTCGACATCGGACTCGTTACCGGTGGTCACCCAATAGGTGCAACGGATGCCGCGCTTGGCGGCGACTGTGTAGAGATGACTGCCGAAAGCGCCGCTTTGGCTGGCGATGGCGATCGGGCCGGGCTGTACCGGATATTGCTCGACGCTGGTGGTGAAGGTCGCGAGCCAGCCGGTCTTGGCGTTGAAGGTGCCGAGGCAATTCGGCCCCAGCAGTCGGATGCCGGTGCGGTTGGAGATCTCGGTCAGTTGAGCCTGCCAGGCGGCGCCCCGCTCATCCTGTTCGGCGAAACCGGAACTGAAGATGACGGCGGCGCCGACGCCCTTGGTCGCGCAATCCTCTACCGTTTGCACGACCACTTCGGCGGGTACCGCGATGACAACCGCATCGACCGGGCCGGGGACATCAAGGATCGATTTATAGGCCTTGACGCCCTGAACCGTCTCTCGATTGGCGTTCACCGGATAGACCGCGCCTTCGAAAGAACCGTTCAGCAGATAATAGAGCGGTCGGCCGCCGATCCGGGCGTGGTTGTCGGAGGCGCCGATGATGGCGACGGATTTCGGGTCCAACAACTTGTCGAGCGGACGCCGGACGACTGGGTTTTGGGTGCTCATGAGGTCTCGCTAGGTTGGAGTAAGGCCAAATGGCGCAGGGAGGCGGTCAGACGGTGGCGATCGGCGAGGGCGGCGATCCGACCGCACCCGGCAGACGCAACGGCGGCGCGGTTAGGAAAAACCGATAGCGCCCATGCTCCAGCAGCCAGTCGCGTAACGCCGTCAAATAGAACATCTCGCCGATATGAATGCCCAGCTTGAAGATGCATAACTCATGCAAAGGCAGCATCGGTATCGGGCTGTTTCCGGGCGGTAACGGCACGGCGGTATCCTCAATGCCGTAGTTGTCGGCGATCATCACCGCGACGCCGGTGTCACGAATCCAGTCATGCAGCTTGGCGTCACGTCCGTCGAGACAGGCATAGGTGTTGTGCAGGTCATGCTCGGTCGGGTTTTTGCCCGCGTCCATCAAGCCTTGGGCAAAACCGGTGTGGATGCAGACCATGTCGCCTTCCTCCACCTCGATCCCGTCCTCCTTCATGATGCCGGCCAATTCATCATACCCGACCTGCACCCGGTTCTTGCCGTGACGTCTTTCCAGATCGATCAGCACGCCCCGGCCCTGGACGCAGGCTTCGGCCATGTTCTCGATACCCAACGCCTTGGCGTTAGAGCCTTCGAAGCGGGTGAATTCGTCACCGGCTTGGTTGTCAGCTGGGCCGACGATATGTTCGCCGCCGCGCCAACCGTTGTAATAAACCACCTCGGGTTGGCCATCGCCATCGGCATCGAACCAGCCGCCGACATGACACAGGCTGTCCCATTGGGTCGAGTATTGCAGACAGATCAGCGCCGCGTCATCGCAGACCACGTCGGTCAATCTGGGGTCGCTGATATGCAGGGGCAGGTTGAAATTGGCCAGGCCGCCGCGCTGGGTGGTGAAAAGCCGGGGCGGGAAACGCCGGGGATTGAGCAATCGTCCACCTGGATAATCCAACGGCAAGGACAGGCAAAACCGATCGCCGGTTTTCACTTCCTGAACCGCCCGGACCACCCTGTCGGAAGTCAAGAGGTTAAGCCGGCCTTGTTGATCGTCCGGTCCGAACTCACCCCAATTGGAGCCTTCCGGCCTGTTTACCCAGCGTCCGGCCATCCTGTTTCCCCCAAGGTCTTCGACGAAGCCAGCTTTGCGATGCTTGCGACCGGGTGGTCAACCCACGCTGATCCGTCGGTTAAGCGCGGCCCGGATTGTCTGGTCTCGCTGTCCGCGTGACAAGTCGCTATGTTGGTATTTCTGCGTTGGCGCTATCACCGGTGCCAAATATCCGGTTGGAGATGAGCGCCTTGGCCCTAAGCCCCCCCGCTGGAATGCGTCCGGCCGCCGGAATTGCCGTGATGATCGCCGGGATGGTGGTGCTGGCGAGTACCGACGCGGTCTCCAAGCATCTTACCCTGAGCTTTGCGGTCATTCAGATTCTCTGGGTGCGCTTCGTGGTCTTTGCTGGCGTCGGCACTTTCATGGCCTTGCGCAAAAACGGCTTTCAGGGACTACGGACCAAGCGCCCGGTGGCGCAAGTGGCGCGGGCGGTGATCCTGAACCTCGCCAACTTCATTTTTGTCTATTCGTTGAGCCAGATGCCGATGGCGGATGCGCACTCGATCATGGCGATAGCGCCGCTGCTGATCACTGCGGCGTCGGTGCCGTTGTTGGGGGAAGTGGTCGGTGTGCGACGCTGGGCGGCTATCGCGGTCGGGTTTGTCGGGATGCTGATCATCCTGCGTCCGGGTATCGGGGTTTTTGATCCGGTCTCGCTGGTGCCGCTGGCCGGCGCCTGTTGTTTCGCCAGTTATACGATCCTCACCAAGGTGATCAGCCGCGATGACGCGCCGGAGACAACACTTTTTTACACCGGCGTCATCGGCTTTATCTTGATGAGTCTTGTCGTGCCGTTTTTCTGGACCGAGGCATCGCCGGTTGATTGGTTTTGGCTGGCGGTGGCCGGATTTGGCGGCACCTTGGCGCATGTCTTCATCATCGTGGCGCTGCACATGGCGCCGGCAAGCGCGCTGCAGCCGTTCAACTATACAATGCTGGTCTGGGCGACGGTGCTGGGGTTTTTGGTGTTTGGGGATTTGCCGGATATGTGGACGGTGACCGGCGCCGGGGTGATTGTCGCCAGCGGGCTATACGCCTGGTATCGTGAACGCGTCCGGCAATAGTGAGACGTGCTGAGCGCGCAGTATTCGAAACCCTACCCAGCCAGCATCCCCTCGATCACCCGCTGTACCGACAAGGCGTCCCGCGCCGAGGGCAGGGTGTGTTCCTTGCCGTCCAGCCATTTCGCCACGTTGTCCAATTGTCGCTGCAAAGTGGTCGCGCGGGGATCGGCATTTGGCGGCAAGGCATCCCGCCATTCGCCGCCGTCCGAGGTGGCGAGGAAGTAGAAATCGCTGAGCCGGTGGCTCTGTTTGGAGCCCCAGACCGTCACTTCCTGGCGGTCCGGCCCGATACCCCCACAGGAGCCGAAAATATTGACGGCGACACCGCCGCAGTCGAGCCGGGTATGGATATCGGTTTCACACAAGCTCGGATCGCTTGGATAGGAGGGGGCGGTGAAGGTGATCTTGGCTGGGCCGAGCAGGCGCTCGGTGACGAAGACGAAATGCGAGATCACCTCGCGCCCGTAGCCGCCGGCGCCGCGAACCCGTAGCCAATCGGCCTCGACCTGCCAAACCCGAGGCCATTGCTGGTATTGAACAACGATATCGACACCGGTTATCGCGCCCAACTCACCGCGGGCCATCGCGGCTTGGGTCAATCCAAGCGCCTCGCAGGACGCCTGGACGAAATTGACCACATTCGGCGTGCCTGTGCGCTCCAGTTGATCGACAAGGTCCTCGCTCTCGGCGATGTCGACGCCGAGGGGCTTTTCCGTATAAACCGCGACCCCGGCCTCGATCGCCATCAGCGCGTAATGCTTGTGCCATTCCGGCGGGCAGGCGATGTAGACGAAATCGGCGACGTTCTTGTCGATCAACGCGGCCGGGTTATCAGCCAGCGGGGCCGATGGAAATTCAGCGCGCGCCTTGGCGACGGAGCTTTCCGACGGGTCCCAGATGCCAGCGATCTGGAAGTCGGGATGGTGTTCGAGATTGCCCAACATACGCCGGCCCATGATGCCAAGGCCGATTACCGCTGCCCGGTATGTGGTCATGAATATATCCTCAATAGCCTATAGCGCAGCCGTCCTTACGCGGGTCGGAACCACCAACCAACGTGCCGTTATCGTGATCGATCCAGACGCACTGGCTGCCGCCCAATGGCGTGGTCATATGTTCCAGGGTATGGCCGCGACGTTCCAGCTCGGCATAGGTCTCAGGCGCGAAACTGTCCTCGACCTGCAGCACCCCGCCATAGGCGAAGCTGCGCGGTGCATCCATCGCTTCCTGGACATCCAAGCCCCGGTCGATGACATGACTGAGGAAGTTGGTATGGCCAACCGATTGATACTGCCCGCCCATCACGCCGAATGGGGCGATGGGTTTGCCGTTGCGCATCACCATGGCCGGGATGATCGTGTGCATGGGTCGCTTGCCGCCCTCGATCCGGTTGACATGCTCGGCATCGACGCGGAAAGACGAGCCGCGATTTTGCAGCATGACGCCGGATTTGGGCGCCATTATCGCGGACCCGAAGCCTGAGAAAAGCGAGTTGATGAACGAAATCGCATTGCCGTCCCGGTCGACACAGCACAGATAGGTCGTGTCGGTATGGCTGGGGAAGTCGGAATTGTGAAAATTACCCGCCTTGGCCGGGTCGATCATCGCGTCCAGCGACGCGGCATGCGCTTCCGAGAGCAGCCAGTCGACCGGGATGTCGGCGAAACTCGGGTCAGAGATGTGCCGGTCACGCTGGTGATAGGCGAGTTTGGCGGCCTCTGCCAGCAGATGCACGCGGTCGGCCTCAGACAGAGCGCTAACGTCGTGGCGCGCTAGAATGTTCATCACCATCAAGGCGCAGATGCCCTGGCCGTTTGGCGGGCATTCATGCACTTGGTAGCCGTTATAGGTGGTCTCGATCGGTTCGACATATTCGGCCTCGGCG
>JAQBUJ010000043.1 GCA_027623845.1 Pseudomonadota bacterium | reverse complement strand
ACAGCCGCCTCCTATCCGCTTGATGCCCACACTAGATGTGGGGGTGTGGGTGTCAAGCGGATAGGCACGGTTCGGAGAAACTAATCAGGCTGACGCCTGCGGTATCCACTTTTTTGTCCGATTTGTTGCCTTTGCGACGGCAACGACCCGCTTTGCCTTTGCGGGCGCCCCGACCTTCACGTCAGTGGTTACTCTAGGCAATTCGCCTCACGTTGGTGATTTTGAGGAAACGTTCATAATTTATTAATATATATCTTCTCAACCACTCGTCCTTGAAGCGATAGTCGAAATAATAGACAGATCCGCTCTGCATCTTTTCTCACGCGATTTATTTTACGCAACGTGCATGCGATGCTGCCACATCAGGGCAGCGCTTGTGTGTGTGCAGTGCCATTGTCGCAGAGCATCATGCAGGATCGCACGCAGGCTCTACTATTGTGGAAAACCACAATGCTTTGCCGGACGTGATGCGGTCGCCGCCACCGTCGTATCCTTAGAACCACGTAGCCTTGTCGACGATGTTTCGCAGCGGCTCGTCCTTGGCGAACCGCCGGCAGTTGTCGAGCAGGATGTCGAGCCGCCGGTCGTCGAGATAGGGGCCAAAACCAGCCGTGTGCGGCGTCAGCAACACATTCGGGGCCGACCACAACGCATGATCGGCGGGCAGCGGCTCGATCTCGTACACATCGAGACCGGCGCCGGCGATTTCGCCGGCTTCAAGGGCCGCCACCAGATCATCGAGGCGCACCGTCATGCCACGACCAATATTGATCAAAAAAGCCGATTGCTTCATCCGGCGCAGCCGCTGACGGTCCATCATCCCCTCGGTCGCCGGCGTGTGTGGCACCGTCATGATGACAAAATCGGCCCGCGGCAGCAGGTTATCCAAGCGCTCGGGCGGGTGCATTTCGTCGACACCCTCGGGCGCCTCGGTGCGGCGTCCATCCACACCGATCACGGCCATACCGAAGGCATGGCACAGGCGCGCCGCCTCGCAGCCGATGCCGCCGACCCCAAGAATGAGCGCCGTCGCCTCCGGCAAGTGCACAACCCCGGTATCCAGGGGCCGGGGCGCATATTCCCGGCGTATCTGCTGCGGCAAGTAGTAGTGCAGGCCACGGGCAAAGCCGAGCACGAAGGCCATGATGTGAGCGCCGATGTGGTCATTGAAGATCTCGCGCAAATTGGTCACCACGACCGGATGCTCGACCAACGCCGGATGGTAGAACCCGGCCGGCGGCGCGATCTGCGGCGCCTGGATCCAACGCAACCGCTTTGCCTGCGCCAACACCTCCGGTGGAACGGCGCCAAAGGCCGCGTCCGCCTCGGCGATATCGCGCTTGGCGTCATCGATGGTTTCCGGCTGCAGTACCCGAACGCCTAGGTCCTCCTGGGCGACGCGGGCCGCCCAGTGACGCCGGACAGGAGTGTGCGGCGGCATCATCACCAAGGTGAATGCAACGTTTTCCATCTGTAGGGTCTCGCAAATAAGTGGGCGGGATAGGTCGAAGCCTTGGCTCAGACTACATCGAAAGCATTGGCAATCGAGATCAATTCAGCTTTGTCGTGATCGGACGTCGAGCGCATTCAACGCCGCGATGTAGCCCCAGGTCAGACAAGGCCCCAGCGTGGTGCCGGCGCCAACCCCCTTGGAGCCGAAGGCATTGGCCATGACATTGCCGGCGGCATACAGGCCCCTGATGACCTCACCCTGGCCATTCAGGACCTCGGCCCGTTCATTGGTCCTTGCCCCGCCCTTGGTACCCAGATAACTGGCCTTAAACGGCATGGCGTAAAATGGTGGCTTCTCGATGGAGCCCAAAGTCGGGTTCGGCTTATGGCTCGGATCACCGCCGCGATTGCGGTCCCAAAGGCTGGCTCCACGCCCGAAATCATCGTCAATGCCGGCGCGCGCGAACCCGGAAAACCGCCGCGCGGTTTCCACCAATCCAGCCGCATCGACATCAATCTGGGCTGCCAGCGCCTCCAACGTGTTCGCCTCGAAACGATTGCCCGGTATAGACCCGTTCGGCATGGCGTGCGAATACCGCGCCGCGAACTGGCCGTCATAAATTCGCCAGGCCGGCAGATGCGCCGGGGTGCCGGTATCCGGGTCCATCTCAGCGAAAGCCAGACCGATATTCATCTGTTTCTCGTTCACGAAACGGCGGCCGTGACGGTTTACGATCATTGAATGGGGCAGGAAGTAATCCGCCGCTGGCTGTCCCATCAGTCGGCCCTCATAGGTCACTGGCGTCACGCCCATGACCAGCGCCTGGTCCATATGGTCGAGTTGCGCGCCGACCGCCGCCGCCATGCGTTGGCCGTCGCCGGTATTGGTCGGCGGCGACGCCGTCCACTCCACCGGGCCGGGAAAATGCTCCGCCATCATCTCCTGGTTCCACTCAAAACCGCCGCTGGCGAGGATCACCCCCTGCAACGCTTCGATGGCGATGGAACGACCTTCACGTTCGGCGGCCAATCCGGTCACCCGGCCTTCATGGGTTGTCAGAGCCGTGGCTTCGGTAGCCGGCCAGATCGTCACACCATGATCCAAGCATCCCTTGAGCAGGCCAATCGTCAAGGCGCGGCCCCTTGTGTAGGAACCGGTCAGTTTGCGCCAGAGCAGACGCGGCAGCAGGCGCGGCATCTGCTGTTTCGGGTTGGCGAAGAAAGACCGGTCGATCACCTCCTCATAGTTGATCCGCATATCAACCGTCGAGGTGCGAACCTTATCGCGCCAGCCGCCGAGCTGACCGATGCGGATCGGCGCCGGAGAGACATTGCGGCCATGCGCCATGCCGCCCGTCACCTCGGCGTAGGGGTCGGGATCGCGGTTCAGGTTGAAACCGGTTGGACTGTGCGCCTCAACGAATTTCAGCATCTCTGGTGCATGATCGACAAAGGCCGCCCAAAGCGGTTCCTCAGCATTGTGCCAACCATCGGGAGAGACGGCGCGGATATAGTCCAGCGCCGCTTCACGGGAGTCCTGCAAGCCATGACGCGCCATATGGTGATTATTCGGAATCCAAATGCACCCCCCCGACATCGCCGTTGTGCCGCCGACCACCGGGGCTTTCTCCAACACCAATGTACGGGCGCCGTGCACGCTGGCGGTCAGGGCGGCGCTCAAACCAGCGGCGCCGGTTCCTACCACCACGACGTCGAACTGTTCACCGTCACTCATTCGTTTACTCCCAGAACCCTCGTGCACTCCCAGAACTCTGGGTATCGGACGCGGCTATCCCCGGTTTCCGTCATGTTTTCCCGCTCAGGCTCAGGCGCAAGCGCCGCTACAGCGCCCGTTCCACCGGAACGCCGCGCAGGTCCATCTCGTATTCCAGACCCTGGACCGGAGGGCGGGCGTAGTACCAGGTCAAGCCCGCGGGCGCCGCGCCGCGCTGCACGATGTCCTCGGCCAGGAACGGATGCAGATCGTGAACCGTATAAACCTGGGTGGTGGTGGCGTCCGCCCAACCGACGCCGAGCGCCGCCATCCGGGTCTCCATCACGCCCAGCACGTGGCGGGCTTTGTCCCGCATGGCCTCGGCCGAGGCCTCGCCGAACCGTACGATCTTATCGCTGTACAGACCCGGCGCGTCCCGCGCCTCGCCCGAGCCAGCGATGACGAAACTCTTGAGGTCGTTCCCCCCGGCAGATCCAGGCTCAGCAGAAACAGGCATGGTATAGCAGAACGCCTCGAAACTTGGTTCCGGCGGCGGGTTGATCTCGGGACAGACGTTGGAGCGGGCGACGGGGTTTTCGCCATCCTTGTAGATGCCCCACCGCTCCAAGGTTCCGACATAGATTTTGTTGAAGTCGATGAAGCCTTGATCGGTGAAAGGTGCAGGCGAGCGCAATTCGCAGGCGCAGAACGAGGTGAACGGCCGGCCAAGCGCGCCGAGATACGCCTCGATCCGGCGAAAGCCGTCAGCCAGGGGTACCGGCCGGGAAAACCGCACCCTTTCGATGGTAAAGCCGGGCTCGGCCGCGACCCCGCCGGAATACTGAAACGGCCCGCGCACATAACGGTACCCGCCCTCCTCAAACAACGCCGTCTCCACCACACCGGTTCTCCCAAGTCGAAGGTCTCTGCGCCGCGGAACCCGTCTCAGTCAGTGGCTTGCGCCACGCCCGAACGGATCAGTTCCGCGACAGCCTCGGCATCATGGCCCAATTCGGCAAGAACTTCGCGCGTGTGTTCGCCCAGCCGAGGACTGAGCGTGTATCGATCTCCGGTCACCGGCGCCGGTTGGCCGGGCAGAGTCGCCATTGGCACAGTACCGAGCACCGGATCGTCAATCCAACGGAGCGCGGAGACTGCCTTGACCTGGTCGGCCTGGAACACCTCTTGATGCGTGTGCACCGGCCCATGCAGGACGTCGATATCGGTGAGCCGGGCGCACCACTCCTCGGTCGTTTTGGTCTCGATCTCGGGGCGGATCAACGCCAGCAGGGCCTCACGGTTTTCGACGCGGGCGCGCGGATTGGCGAATCGGCGATCAGCGATCCACTCGTTCCGCTCCAGCAGCGTGGCAAAGCGCTCGAATTGCGGCTGACGGCGGGCATTGATGCTCATATAGCCATCGCCGGTGCGGAACGTGCCGACGGGCATGCCGATCGGCTCGACGACGTCGCCTTGTAGTGCCGACTCAACCAAAGCCGCCTCTTGATACGCCAAGGAAGCTTCGAGCAGGCTGGTTTGGATATGCTTGCCCACCCCTTTCATCGCCTTGCGGTAAAGCGCGGCGGCAACCGCCTGGAACCCATAAAGCCCACAGGCGAAATCGATCGCCAGCATATTGATCCGCTGGGGCGTCCCGCTGGCATCTCGGTTAATCGACATCAGCCCGGTATAGGCCTGCATGACGGAGTCGGTCGCCGGCAGATCCGCCATCGGTCCGGTCGCCCCGAAGCCGGTGATCGAAAGATAAACGACGGCCGGATTGTTTTGGCGCACGGTCTCGTAATCAAGCCCGAAACGGTCGATCTTGCCGACCCGGTAATTTTGAATAAGGACATCGCAGTCGGCGGCCAGGCGTTGTGCGATCGCGCACCCCGCGGGGGATTTAAGATCAAGCGACAAGCTGCGTTTGGCTCTATGGACGATCAGCGAGTGGGCGGTGTGATCGTCGACCGCCTTGCCAAGCTGGCGGCTCCAACAACCCGCGCCGGTTGGCTCTAACTTGATAACATCGGCGCCGTTTCGGGCCAACAGCATGCCGCAATAGGGTCCCGCGACACCTTGAGACAGATCGAGAACCCGCAAACCCTCGAAAGGCAAATCGTCTGTCATCGCGCGTCTACTCCATTCGCTTCACCCCTTCAGCAACTCAGGGGAGCAGCACAACCTTACCCACCGCCCGGCGCTCCTCCACGATGGCGAGAGCGTCGGCGAATTGCTCCAGCGGGAAAGTGCCGTGTACTTGGGGCTGAATTTTATCATCTTCGTACATCTTGAACAGCGCGGCGAAACATTCGTCGACCCGGCGGCGCGCCCGCAAGCTGGGCGCCAGTTTGGCCCATCCCATGTAGTAGCCCCAATAGACCCCGACCACCGCGATATTTTTAACCAGCGCAATATTGGCCGGCACTTGGGGAATGTCGCCGGAAGCGAAACCGATCACCAGCAAACGCCCCTCGGGGGCGATACAACGCAGGGATTGCTGAAACACCGCGCCGCCCACCGGGTCGAACACAACATCGGCGCCGCGACCGCCAGTGAGCGCCAGCACCTGATCGCGAAAGGCATCGGAAGGCAGCGCATGATCCGCGCCGGCCTTAAGGGTCGCGGCGCGCTTTTCTTCGGTACTGGCGCAAGCGATGACCGTGGCGCCCAGGGCGCGGCCGATCTGCACCGCCGCCAAACCGCTGGCGCCCGCCGCGCCGTGAACCAGGAGGGTTTCCCCGGCTTCGAGCCGGCCTTCGATTGCGATTCCCGTATAAGCCGTCGCCTGGATCGACGGAAACACCGTCCCCTCCGCATGGCTCATCCGGTCAGGCATCACAAAGGTTAAATCGGCCCGCGCCGACACCATTTCCGCATGGCCGCCATTCGAAACCGCCGCCACGACACGATCACCCGGCGCCAGTGTCGTCACCGCCGAGCCGACCGCCGTGATCACCCCCGACACTTCCGCGCCAGGCGTGAAGGGCGGCGTGGCCTTGTTTTGATGCCGACCCGCTATCTGCAGGATATTGGCGAAACTGACGGCGGTCGCGTGTACCCGGATCACCACTTCGCTTGGGCCAGGGGTCGGGTCGGCCTCCGTTTGGATGACCATATCCCGGTAGTGGCCGAATTTTCGGCAAACAACGGCTCGCATTTTTAAGTCCATCCGCGCGGATTAATCTGACTGACCGAAACGACAGCGGCGTGCCGGTCCCCGGAGCTTTCGACGCGATACGGATTACGCCGCGAACGAGATCCCAGGCGGCACTGTTTTGTCCCAAAGGGTAATCCGGTGCAAGCGGCGGCGCATGGAATATCCAAATAGCGACGGCGGGATAGTTGAGCCCCTTGATATCCCGGAACCACCCCGCTATAACCCGCTGCCCCTCGTCGGGGCGACGTCGATCCATGGCTAAAGGGCATGCCAGGCCGGCGGATCAGGATCTCGCGGATGAAGTGCCGCCGGACCGCTCATAGCAGCAACGGAGACCGAAATGCCCAAGATGAAGTCAAAGAGCGGCGCGAAGAAGCGATTCCGCGCCACGGGGACCGGTAAGATCCTCCACAACCAAGCCTACAAACGCCATGGCATGAGCAAGCGTCCCAAGGACATGCTCCGCAATTCGCGGGGCACGGCGACGCTTTCCGCTCCGGACGCCAAAATCGTCCGCAAATTCCTGCCATACCTATAGGGGAGCCCCGTCATGGCACGCGTTAAAAGAGGCACGACGGCTCACGCTCGTCACAAAAAGGTTATCGACAAGGCCAAAGGTTATTATGGCCGGCGCAAGAATGTCTTCCGGGTCGCCGTACAGGCGGTCGAGAAGGCCGCGCAATACGCCTATCGCGATCGTCGGGTCAAGAAGCGGACCTTCCGAGCGCTGTGGATCCAGCGGATCAACGCTGGCGCCCGCGAATATGGGCTGACTTATTCGCAGTTCATGAATGGCCTGAAGCGGGCCGGAATCGAGCTCGACCGCAAGGTGCTCTCGGATCTGGCGATTACCGAGCCGGCATCGTTTAAGGGCTTGGTGGATCAGGCCCAGGCGGCGCTCGCCCAAGCGGAATAGCCTTCGATCGGACCCGGTCCGAAGCGGAGGTTGCAAGGGAAAGTGAATAAGGGGCCTGTCCTGCGACGGGCCCCTTTGTGCGTTCGGCTCGGGTGACGTTGCCAGGGTAAGGCGCCAGGGTGGGGCAAGGTGGAAAGTTGGTGGATGAGATGCAAGACGCGGAAAGCTTGAAGCTTGAGTTGATCGGCGCCGTAGAAAACGCCTCGACGGTTGATGCGCTGGAAGAGCTCCGGGTCTCGGCGCTTGGCCGTAAGGGCCGGATCACCGAGATGATGAAGGGGCTGGGCGCGCTGGATCCCGACCAGCGGCGCGAAGCCGGCCAAGCCCTGAACCGTTTGAAAGACCAGGTCGCCGCCGCCATCGACGCGGCCAAGATCTCGATGGGTGATGCCGAGCTTGAGGCTCGGCTGCTGCAGGAGCGGGTTGACGTCACCTTGCCGCCGCGGCCGGAAAGTCGAGGCTCGATCCATCCGATCACCCAGACCATCGACGAGCTGACGGCAATCTTCTGCGAGATGGGCTTCACCGTCGCCGAAGGCCCGCATATCGAGAGCGATTTTTACAATTTCACCGCCCTTAACATTCCGCCGGAGCATCCCGCCCGCCAGGAACAGGACACCTTTTACCTGCCGCCGGACGAGAGCGGCACGCCCCGGGTTTTGCGGACCCATACCTCGCCAGTGCAGATCCGCACCATGCAGACCACCACCCCGCCGATCCGTATCATCGTGCCGGGCCGGACCTTCCGATCCGACCATGACGCCACGCATTCGCCGATGTTCCATCAGGTCGAGGGGTTGGTGATCGACAAAGCCACCCATATGGGCCACCTGAAGGGGTGTTTGATCGATTTCTGCCGCGCCTTTTTCGGGGTCGACGACCTGCCGGTGCGCTTCCGGCCCAGCTATTTCCCATTCACCGAGCCCTCGGCTGAGGTTGATATCGGCTGCACTCGGGCGGGCGGTGAGTTTCGCATCGGCAAGGGTGACGACTGGTTGGAGATTCTCGGCTCCGGCATGGTGCACCCCAAGGTCCTGGAAAACTGCGGCATCGATCCGAACGAGTATCAGGGCTTTGCCTTTGGGATGGGAATTGAGCGGATCGCGATGCTGAAATACGGCATCCCCGACCTGCGACCATTCTACGACACCGACATCCGCTGGCTGCGTCACTACGGTTTCGTACCGCTGGATGTGCCGACCATCGCCGGGGGGATCAACCGATGAAGTTCACCTTGTCCTGGCTGAAGGATCATCTGGAAACCACCGCCTCGCTGGAGGAGATCTGCGAGCGATTGCCGATGCTCGGCCTTGAGGTCGAGGGGGTGGAGAACCGGGCCAAGGATCTGGCCGAATTCATCGTCGGCTATGTGATCGAGGCGCGCCAGCACCCGAATGCCGACCGGCTGCGGGTCTGCATCGTCGATACCGGGACCGAGCAGGTTCAGGTGGTTTGCGGCGCGCCGAATGCCCGTACCGGCATGAAGGGCGTCTTCGCGCCAGCCGGCGTTCGCATTCCCGGCACCGGGGTTGAGTTGAAGAAGGGGGTGCTGCGGGGCGAGGAGTCCAACGGCATGCTCTGCTCGGAGCGCGAGATGGGTCTCTCGGACGAGCATGACGGTATCATCGAGTTGCCGGATGACACGCCGACCGGCGCCAAGTTCGCCGCCGTCGCCGGGCTCGACGATCCGATGATCGATATCGCCATCACCCCGGACCGGGCCGATTGCCTGGGCGTGCGCGGGGTCGCCCGCGATCTGGCGGCGGCCGGTCTTGGCACGCTGAAGCCGCTGGACACCTCGGCGGCACCGGGCAGCTTCAAGAGCCCGATCAATTGGCGGGTGGAGCTGCCCGAGCAGGAGCCGCCGCTGGCGCCGCTGGTGGTCGGTCGTTATTTTAGGGGCGTGAAGAACGGGCCAAGCCCGCAATGGCTGCGTGATCGGCTAACCGCCATCGGGCTCAGGCCGATCTCGGCGCTGGTTGATATCACCAATTACATGATGATGGATCTGGGCCGTCCCCTGCATGCCTATGACGCCGACAAAGTGGCCGGCGACATCTTCATCCGGCTGGCCGAACCCGGTGAAAAATACCTGGCGCTTGACGGCAAAGAATACACGTTCGATGAAGAGATGATCGTCATCGGCGACGATCACGGAGTCGACGATCTGGCCGGCATCATGGGCGGCGAGCGCTCGGGTTGCGGCGACGACACCACCAATATGTTCCTTGAAGCAGCGATCTTCGACCCGATCCGTACGGCGGCCACCGGTCGCAAACTGAACGTGATTTCCGATGCCCGCTATCGGTTCGAGCGGGGGCTCGATCCGACCTCGCCCTATTGGGGCTCGGACGTCGCGGCGCGGATGGTGTTGGAGATCTGCGGCGGCGAGGCGAGCGAACTGGTGGTGCATGGCGGCGAGATGAACTGGCAGCGCAGCTTTACCCTGCGACACAGCCGGATCATCGGCCTGACCGGCGTTGCGGTGCCGGAAAACGACGCCATTCGTATTCTCCAGACCCTCGGTTTCGAGGTTACCGGGTCCGGCGAAGCCATCGTTTGCGCGGTTCCGCCCTGGCGGACCGATGTGATCGGCGAGGCGGATCTGGTCGAGGAGGTTATCCGGATCTGGGGCTTCGATCATATTCCCAACACCTCGATGACCAATGACCACGTGGTGCCGGCGCCGGCGCTGACTCCGGGGCAAACGCGTGAGCGCATGGCCAAGCGGGTGATGGCGGCGCGCGGCATGACCGAGGCGGTGACCTTCTCCTTCGTTTCGGCCAAGCAAGCGGTGCTGTTTGGCGGCGGCGCGGACGAATTGCGGCTGGTTAATCCGATCAGCGCTGATTTGGACATGATGCGCCCGTCGATCCTGCCGACCCTGCTGGCGGCGGCGGCGCGAAATGCCAATATGGGTATTGCCGATCTGGCTCTGTTCGAGGTTGGTCCGCAATACGCTGACGCCACGCCCGAGGGCCAGAAAACCGTTGCGACCGGCATTCGCACCGGCCAGACCGCCCCGCGCGACTGGACCAAGGCGGCACGCGCTGTCGATGCTTTCGATGCCAAGGCCGACGCCATGGCGCTGCTTGAGGCTTTGGGCGCGCCGGTCGCCAACATGCAGGTCTCGGCCGATGCGCCGTCCTGGTATCATCCGGGTCGATCCGGAACGCTGCGTCTGGGAGCCAATGCCTTCGCGCATTTTGGCGAGGTGCATCCCAAGGTCCTGCGCGAGATGGACGTGCGCGGCCCGGCCACGGCCTTCGAGGTATTTTTGGCCAAGGTTCCGGAGCCTCGCTCAAAAGGGCCAGCTCGATCCTTGCTCAAGCTCTCGCCATTCCAGCCGGTTAACCGGGATTTCGCTTTTCTGGTCGATATGGACATGCCGGCGGAGAAGCTTATTCGCGCCGCGCTGGGCGCTGATCGCAAACTGGTAAGCGACGCGCGATTATTCGATGAATATGCCGGCAAGGGCATGCCCGAAGGCAAGAAGTCGTTGGCGATCGCGGTGACCCTGCAACCGACCGATGCGACCCTGACTGACGAGGATTTGGAAGCGGTTTCGAAGAAGATCGTCGCCCAGGTGGAGAAACACACCGCCGGGGTGCTGAGAGCTTAGGCGGGAGGCGTTATCTCAGGGGGCCTCACCGGCTATCCACTGTCACGAACCTGAGCTGGCTTCCGAGAAACTCCACCGCCGTCAAGACGCCGGTGGCGAAGGCGCCGGTGTCGATGCCAATGCGGTGCGGGTGGATTTCCGGTGGGTCCAGCGGTGGATCAATGGTGTGGCCGTGGATGACCAATACCTCGAACGGCCAATCTTCGGCATGGAGGAAAGCGTCACGAATCCACATCTGGGCGTGCGGCGTCTGGTCCTCCAGCGACTGACGCGGGTCGATGCCGGCATGTACGAACAATAGATCGCCGATCCGGTGGCTGTAGGGCATTCGGCTGAGCAGATCAGCGATTTCGGCTGGCAGTTTGGCTTGGATCGCCGCCGATAGTTCCGCCGCGGCGCATAGTGTCGGGATGCCCAAGCTGGTAAACGTCGCATCGCCGCCATTGCTGGCCCAGAGCCGGGCGTCCTGGTCGTTCAGGCTCCCATCCAAGGCTTTTTGTAGCCACTCGTCATGGTTGCCAAGCAACGCCACATCCTCCACCGGCTTGCCGCGGGTGAAGGCCGCCAATCCATTCAGCGCCAACCCTAGGCAGTCAAGCGAGCAAGGCCCCCGATCCACCAAATCGCCGAGTAGCACGCAAGTCGTCTGGTCGGGCTTGAGCCGCGCCACATCCTTGGCCAACGCTTGGTAAGAGGTGGTTCGGGAAAACTGAACAGTTGGGATAGGTGGATTTTCCGCGCAACGGCGGCATGATTGCC
>JAQBUJ010000042.1 GCA_027623845.1 Pseudomonadota bacterium | reverse complement strand
CACCGATAATTTTCGCGTCATCTCGCACCAGGGCTTTCGGGTTCTGGAGTGACCCTGGTATATCATGATTTAGCGTCAGCTGTCGGTTTGCGTGGCCTCGGTGTCTTTCGACGCCCGGCGGTCGTGGCCGGTTTGCGTGCCGGCGCTCTTGGTTTGGCCATGCGGGATTCAAGCTCGGACAGTCGGGCCGCGAAGGCCTCCTGTTCCTCGCGAGATTTGCGGGCCATATCGCGGACGGCGTCGAATTCCTCGCGGCTGACCCAGCCCTTCTCGTTCATGAAGCGCTCAAGGCGCTGTTGCATGAACTGCTCGAGTTCTTGGCGGGCGCCGGTCGCCGCGGACAGGGCGCCGTTCGCCATCTTCGCGAGGTCGTCGAGAAGTCGATTGCTGGATTGCATGTTCTGCCTCCTGGTCTGCAGCGCGATGAGCGTTGGATTTGCATATAGGGTTGTTGGACGGGAAAGTCGCGGGAAATCCGACGAAATGTTGCGGCTAGGCCGGCGAAGGATTACTAAACCCTGGTGCCGGATGGACGCCAATCCGGGTGTCAGGTACGGGTATCGGGTCGGAGTATGGAATGATCGTGGTCACGGGGGGCGCCGGATTTATCGGCTCGAACCTTGTCGCGGCGCTTTGTGAACGCGCGGGCGCGGGCGACGTGGTGGTCGCCGACCGGTTTGGTCATGACGATAAATGGCGCAACCTCGCCAAGCATTCCGTCGCCGAGTTCATTGCGCCTGATCGGTTGCTTGATTTTCTGAACGCCAATGCGGCGGCGGTCGAGACGATCTTCCATCTCGGCGCCAGCTCCTCGACCACCGAACGTGACGTTGATTTCATCGTCAGCAATAATTTTACCCTGTCGCTGGCGCTGTGGCGCTGGTGCGCGAAGAACGAGGTGCCGCTGATCTATGCCTCCTCGGCCGCGACCTATGGCGGCGGGGAGCATGGGTTCGACGATGATAGCGCCCCCGAGGCCCTGGCCAAGCTGCGACCTCTCAATCCCTATGGTTGGAGCAAGCACCTGTTCGACCGGCGGGTGGTCGAGATGACGCGGCGGGGGGATCCGGCACCACCCCACTGGGCAGGTCTCAAGTTCTTCAACGTCTACGGCCCAAACGAGCAGCACAAGGGCCAACAGAGCAGCGTGGTGGCGCAAATTCACCCTCGCGCCGTCGGCGGAGAGGCGGCGGTATTGTTTCGGTCGCACCGGGATGGCATTGCCGACGGGGGCCAGCGCCGTGACTTTATTTGGGTCGGCGATTGTGTCGACGTGATGCTGTGGTTGCGGGACTCTCCTACTGTTTCAGGACTGTTCAATGTCGGCACCGGACAGGCGAGGAGTTTCGCTGATCTTGCCGGGGCGGTGTTCAAGGCGCTCGACCTTCCGCCTCGGATCGACTTCGTCGACACGCCCATGCAGATCCGCGAGCGCTATCAATATTTCACTGAGGCCTCGATGGACCGGCTTCGGGCCGCCGGATATCATGGTCGGTTTACCAGCTTGGAGGATGGGGTGATGCGCTACATTCAGGATTTCCTTCAGAACGCCGACGACCCGTATCGTTGATCTGATGCTGTTCTCCCTCGCGTTCCCCGTCATCGATCCGATCGCCATAGAGATCGGGCCGATCGCCATTCGCTGGTATGCGCTCGCTTATATCGCCGGGTTGCTCCTGGGTTGGCGATGCTGTGTCATCCTGACCCGCCGCCCGCCGATTTTCATCAGCGCCGAGAAGCTCGATGATTTGCTGCTTTACGCCACTTTGGGTGTGATCCTGGGGGGGCGGCTTGGCTATGTGTTGTTCTATAAGCCGGCCTTCTTCGCGGCCAATCCGTTGGAAATTCTCATGGTCTGGCATGATGGCATGTCGTTCCATGGGGGGTTCCTTGGCGTGGCCGTGGCGGGGTTTCTGTTCGCCCGGCGCCAAGGCGTGCCGGCCCTGCTATTGGCCGATCTGCTGGCGACGGCGGCGCCGATTGGCCTGTTTTTCGGACGGATCGCCAATTTCATCAACGGCGAGTTGTTTGGGCGGGTTTCCGACGCGCCTTGGGCCATGGTTTTCCCGCATGGCGGCCCGCTAGCGCGTCATCCGAGTCAGTTATACGAGGCCGGCCTGGAGGGCTTGGTCCTGTTCGCGATTGTCGGTACGGCGGCGCTGGCCTCCAGGGCGCGCTATCGCCCGGGGCTGATCGCCGGGCTGTTTTTGATCGGCTATGGCTGCGCCCGTTCGACGGTGGAGTTGTTTCGCGAACCGGATGCGCATCTCGGTTTCATCCTCGGCCCGATCACCATGGGCCAACTGCTGTCGGCGCCGATGATCGCGGTTGGCGTCATCGCTTTGATTGTCGCGCTTCGACGGCCGGCCATGGATCATGGCTGAGTCGCTGGGGTCCGTACTGCTTCGGCGGATTAAGCGCACCGGTCCAATGGCCGTGGCCGAGTACATGGCTGAGGCGCTGCATCATCAATCCGGCGGATATTATGCCGACGGCGATCCGTTCGGGGCCGCCGGTGATTTTATTACTGCGCCGGAAATTTCTCAGATGTTCGGCGAGCTGCTGGGGCTGTGGACTTTGTCGGCCTGGATCGCCAACGGTGCTCCGGAGCCGGCCTGTCTGGTTGAACTTGGCCCCGGGCGAGGCACGTTGATGGCCGACATGGTCAGGTCGATCGGCGGGGTCGTTGATGTTTCCGAGGTTTTCCAGATTCATCTGGTCGAGACCAACCCGAGCTTGCGCCGGATCCAGGCGGATACGCTGGCGCCGCTGAAGCCTGTTTGGCACAACGATGTCTCCAGCCTGCCGGAGCAGCCTTGGTTCCTGGTCGCCAACGAGTTTCTGGACGCACTGCCAATGCACCAATTGCGCTGGACCGAGGGCGCATGGCGGGAATGCCTGGTGGTTCCCGATGCGGCCGGAACCGGTCTGGCCTGGGGCGTTGAGCGATCAGAATCGCCCTTGGCGGCTTTGCTTCCGGCGCAAACGCGGCAGAGCCCCATTGATGGCGCCATGGCGGAACTTTCTCTCGCCGCCAACGCCATTGTGACCGGTATCGCGCATCATGTGGTTCGTCACGGTGGGGCGGCGCTGATCATCGATTACGGGAGTGAGCGCTTCGGCGCCGGCGATTCATTGCAGGCCGTGCGCCATCACCAACCGGTCGAGGTGTTGCGGGATCCGGGCTTGGCCGATCTGTCGAGTCATGTGGATTTTTCGCAGATACGCGAGGCTTGCCGGGCTGCCGGCGCGGATTTCGCCGGGCCGGTCGAGCAGGGAAGGTTTCTCATCGATCTTGGTATCGAGGAGCGCGCCGGCGCGTTGAGCCGCGGCGCGACCCTGGGTCAACGCCGCGATATCGAGTCGGCGCTGCGCCGCTTGATCGGGTCGGCGGAAATGGGCACCTTGTTCAAGGTTGCGGGCTTGCTCCCGCCGGGAACGCCGGACTTGGCCGGGTTCGGCTAGTCCGATGGAACGGGCTGGCTATTCCTCGATCGACGATGCGGCTTGCTGAATGGCGGAAATTTACCTTTAATTCAAAGAGCTAGAGTGCGATCGATAGGGTCGGACTAGGACTGACGGGGGCGGCGGCGCTGTGATTCAGATCGAAGAGTTCGAAGGTGGTGGGATCCGTCACGCGTTCTTTGGCCGGCGCGGCGGGGTCGGTGGCGGGATCTATCACTCGCTTAATTGCGGGCTTGGCTCGGGAGATGATCCGCTGGCGGTGCGGGCCAATCGGGCGCGGGCGATGGCGGCGTTGGACTTGCCGGCCGAGGCCTTGGTCACCTGTCACCAACATCATTCCGCCGAGGTTGCGGTCATCCATGCGGACTCGCTGCCGGCGGAGCCGTTGAAAGTCGATGCCCTGGTGACGACCAGTCCCAATCTGGCCCTCGGCATCCTCACCGCTGATTGCGCGCCGATTCTTTTCGCCGATTCGCGAGACCGGATCGTCGGCGCGGCGCATGCCGGCTGGCGTGGCGCGCTTGGCGGCGTGATCGAGGCGACCGTTGATGCAATGATCGAGCAAGGCGCACGGGCCGACAATATCGTCGCGGCGATCGGCCCGGCGATCGGCCCGGACTCCTATGAGGTCGGTCCGGAGTTTCCCGCCGCCTTTCTGGAGCAGGAGGCGGGCAACGCCGCGTTCTTTCGGGCTGGGCCGCGCGACGGGCATTTCCTGTTCGACCTGCCGGGCTATATAGCGACCCGTCTCACGCGCCTCGGCCTCGGGGATGTCATGCGACTTGACTGCGATACCTGCCGTGACGATGTCAATTTTTTCAGCTATCGCCGGTCTTGCCATCGACAGGAGCCGGATTACGGTCGGATGCTCTCGACCATCGCCCTGGAGCCCTAGGACTAGGAGCATGGCCCGGCATTTCAGCCGCCAGGCGTTTGCCATCCGTCAATCGGCGGTTATAACCTTGCCCGGTTGATTGCCTGCGGCAATTGGCTTGCTGCGATGTTCGCGCCGATCCGGATGGATACACCGATGTTGTAAAACGCAAACCCGATGCTCGCGGCGCCGGGAGAGACGGTTCTGGTCACCGAGGCCGGTAACCAACGTCTTTCCGCAGCTTCGTTGGGTCTCGGGGTGGCTTAGCGCCTGGAACAACGATGCCTCACCTTCTGATTCTTGTCGCCGCGATCATGATTGGCGGTCTCGCCACATGCGTCCTGGTCTGATTTCGGCACGGGCCTTGGGGGCGACCTTGGGCGCGGCTGTGATGTTGGCCGCTTGCGGGTCGGTTCCCCAGCCTTTTCGCCCACCTGAATTCAGCAAGCGGCATAACGAGTTTCTGCTGGCGCCGAATAGCGCCGGCGTCGTGGTTCGGCGCATTGAGGGGCCGGTCGGCTGGGTCGGCGAGGCCTTCGCGGCGGCGATGGCGGCGGCGTTGCGGGACCGAGGCATTGTCGCCGGATCGAAATGGTCGAACCAGCAATCCCTGCAACTCATCGCCAATGGCTATCAAAAACTGCATGGCGACCGGGTGCCGGAATTGGTGGTGACCTGGTCGTTGACCGATCGTTCCGGTAAGGTCAAGGAGACCCGCGAGACCCGGACGGCGCCGCCGGACGCCTTTTGGGAGACGCCGACGCCGGCGATGTTCCAGGATATCGCCGAGCGGAATGCCGAGATGGTGGTTTCCTGGATCGACCCGGGGCGTGAGCAACGACAGCCTGAAACGATGCCGACCGTGGCGATCGCGGCGATCGTCGACGCCCCCGGAGACGGCGCGGTTTCGCTCGGGCGGGCTATTGGCCTGGCGTTGCGGGCTGAGCGAATCAAGGTTGTCGGCGACGGCGAAGCGGATCTCATGGTTCACCCGCGCATCGCCGTGACGCCGGCTCAGGCGAATAACGAAACAGTGCGGGTGACCTGGATCTTGAGCTTGCCGGACGGCGCCGAGGTTGGACAGGTGGCGCAGGAGAACATGATCGCCGCCGGTACTCTGAAAGGCCGTTGGGGCGCCATCGCGGTTGCGATTGCTGATGGGGCGGCGGACGGAATCGCTGAATTGGTGCGGGCTTATCGCGATGCGCGGGCCGCCGGACGGATCAATCCGGCGCAATAGGTCTTGCGCCCTTTCGCACCGCGCTGATAAAACGCCCGCGCGCGCTCGATTGTTGGCGCGCGATCATGGCTCACGGTTTCAACCGTCACGGTGCGGGAACTCTGCGTATGTCCACGAAGATTCTCGCCTGTAATAGCAATCGACCGCTCGCGGAAGATATATCGGCCTATATGGGGCTGGCGCTGACCAGCGCGGATGTCCGACGGTTCTCTGATATGGAGGTCTTCGTCGAGATCCACGAAAACGTCCGCGGCGAGGATGTTTTCGTCATTCAGTCGACGTCCTTTCCGACCAATGACAACCTGATGGAACTGTTGGTTGCGATTGACGCGTTGAAACGCGGTTCGGCGAGCCGGATTACTGCGGTTATTCCCTATTACGGATATGCGCGCCAGGACCGCAAGTCGGGGCCGCGCACACCGATCTCGGCCAAGCTGGTCGCCAATCTGATCACCATCGCCGGTGCGCATCGGGTGGTCACCCTCGATCTGCACGCAGGACAAATTCAGGGTTTCTTCGATATTCCGACCGACAATCTGTTCGCCGCCCCGGTGTTTTTCGACGATATCAAAGCACGCTACGGCGACAAGTCGCTGGTTATGGTCTCGCCCGATGTCGGCGGGGTGGTGCGGGCGCGCGCCATGGCCCGCAGATTGGATGCCGATCTCGCAATCATCGACAAACGCCGCGAACGGGCTGGCGTGTCCGAAGTGATGAACATTATCGGCGACGTTTCCGAGCGCCATTGCATCCTCGTCGACGATATCGTCGATTCCGGCGGCACCTTATGCAACGCCGCCGAAGCCCTGATGGAAGCAGGCGGGTTGTCGGTCGCCGCCTATATCAGCCATGGTGTGCTGTCCGGCGGCGCGGTCGCCAGGGTCATGGCGTCGCCGTTGACCGAGCTGGTTACCACCGACAGTATTCAGGCCACCGAGGCGATGCGGGCCGCCCCCAATATGCGCCAGATCAGCATCGCGCCACTGCTTGGCGAAGCGATCCTCAGGATCGCCGAATCCCGGTCGGTCTCAAGCTTGTTCAGCTATTCAGGCGTCAATGGCGACTGAGGCGCGGGCCGCGCGCAATTTGGGACTGGCAATAAGCCGCTAAACCCACTAAAACCTGCCGCTTGCCATGGATGGACAGAATATTTCCGGCACCCCTGGAGGTCGGTCCTACCCTGGTTTCAAGACGCTAATCCTAGGAGAGAAAAATGGCCGATATTACGGTTCTGGCCGCGACGGCGCGCGAAACGGTCGGTAAGGGGTCCGCCCGCGCAACACGTCGCGAAGGTAGAGTCCCCGCAGTAATCTATGGTGACGGCAAGGTGCCGCTCGCGATCAGCATCGAGCGCAAGCAACTGGTCCGTGACATGAGCACTGGTAACTTCCTGACTACGATCTACGATGTCAAGGTCGGGACCGAGAGCAACCGTGTCTTGCCGCGCGATGTTCAACTGCATCCGGTCACCGATATTCCGGAGCATGTCGACTTCCTGCGCATCGGCGCCAACACGACCGTCGCGGTCGAGGTGACGGTGGAGTTCATCAACGAAGACGATTGCCCGGGCCTGCGCGCTGGCGGCGTCCTCAACGTGGTGCGCTATGCGGTCGAGGTGTTGTGTCGACCGGACTTGATTCCGAACAGCATCGTGGTCGATCTTGCTGGCGCCGAGCTGGGCGATAGCCTGCACATCAGCGCCGTTATTTTGCCCGATGGCGTGACCCCGACGATTACCGACCGTGACTTCACCATCGCCACGATCGCCGCGCCGACCGCCGTTGTCGACGAGCAGGCCGATGCTGATGCCGAGGACGCGACCGATGCTGACGGCGAGGACGAAGAGACCGAGAGCTAAGGCTCTGCGGTCTATTTGCTTCGCCAAACTGGAATGACTAAAGCATCGGGGGCATCGTGTGCGCCCGATGCGGCGGCGCGCGTGTCTTCGTCAATGGATTCCAGGCCGGAGATTGGTGAATGTTCCTTTTCGTCGGCCTGGGAAATCCTGGCCCCAAACACGCCGGACAACGCCATAACATCGGCTTCATGATGGTGGACGCGATCGCTCGCCGTCATGGCTTCGGTCCGTTTCGGGCGCGATTTCAGGGTTTGATCAGCGAAGGCGCGATTGCCGGTCAACCGGTCCGTATATTAAAGCCGTTGACCTTTATGAACGAGTCCGGTCGATCGGTGGGCGAGGCGTTGCGCTTCTTCAAGCTCCGGTCGGCCCATGTGTATACCTTTTACGACGATCTGGACTTAAAGCCGGGCAAGTGCCGGGTGAAGATCGGCGGCGGGGCTGGTGGCCATAATGGGTTGCGCAGTCTCGACGCCCATATCGGCAAAGAGTATTGGCGGGTCCGCCTCGGCATCGGCCATCCCGGCCACAAGGAGCGGGTATTGGCCTATGTGCTGCAGGATTTCGCCAAGGCGGAGCGGACATCATGGCTACCAAAGCTGCTCGACGCGGCGGCGGATGACGCCGGCCTGCTTGTCCAGGGCGAGGAGAATGCTTTTATGAGCAGGATGTCGCACGCGGTTTTCCCTCCCCCACCGAAACCGCCGAAACCCCCAAAGGTGGAGCGGGAAAATCGCGCCGAGCCATTGCCGGAGCCTTTTCCTTCCGGACCCATCACAGCCAAGCAAGAGAACTGATCCATGGGCTTTAATTGCGGCATCGTCGGCCTGCCCAATGTTGGCAAGTCGACTCTATTCAACGCACTGACCTCGACGGCGGCGGCGGAAGCGGCGAATTATCCGTTCTGCACGATTGAGCCGAATACCGGGCGGGTCTCGGTCCCTGACCCCCGGCTGGAGGCGATCGCGGGGCTTGCCAAATCGGCGAAGATCCTGCCGACGCATCTGGAATTCGTCGATATCGCCGGCTTGGTGCGCGGCGCCAGCAAGGGTGAGGGTTTGGGCAACAAGTTTCTTGCCAATATTCGCGAGACCGATGCGATCGTCCATGTCCTGCGTTGTTTCGAGGATGGCAACATCACCCATGTCGACGGCTCGGTCGATCCGGTGCGTGACATCGAGACGGTCGAGACCGAACTGATGCTGTCCGACCTCGAAAGCCTGGAGCGTCGGGCTCTGGCGATGGAGAAAAAGGCGCGCGGCGGTGACAAGGAAGCCAAGGCGCAACTTGAGGTGATGACCCGGATGCTGGAAGCGCTGCGTGCCGGAGAGCCGGCCCGCTCGATTACCGACTGGAGCAGCACCGAGGCGCCGATCGCCCGTTCGCTCAACATGCTCTCCTCGAAGCCGGTGGTTTATGTCTGCAACGTCGAGGAAGATTGCGCCGGGACCGGTAATGCATTCAGCGACGCGGTGGCGGCCAAGGCGGCGGCCGAGGGAGCGGCATGCGTGGTGATCTCGGCGGCGATAGAGTCGGAGATTTCGCAACTGACATCCGCCGATGAGAAGCGAGAGTTTCTCGATACTTTGGGCTTGGAGGAAGCAGGGCTGGCCCGGGTTATCCGGGCGGGGTACCGGCTGCTGAAATTGCTGACTTTCTTTACCGCCGGGCCGAAGGAGACGCGGGCCTGGACCATCCGTGACGGCTCCAAGGCGCCGAAAGCGGCGGGAGCGATACACACCGATTTTGAACGTGGCTTCATTCGCGCCGAGACCATCGCCTTTGACGATTTCGTCAGTCTTGGCGGCGAACAAGGCGCCAAGGACGCTGGTAGGATGCGCTCAGAAGGCTCGGAGTATGTTGTGCAGGATGGCGATGTCTTGCTGTTTCGGTTCAACGTATAGGCTGTCAGCATTGTCAGTCGTTGCCCTGCGGGATAAAAATGATCTGAAGCTCAATAAACGAGCCAACGACGTTTTTAGGGAGCGCGCGCCATGGGCGAGATTCTGAACCTGACTGCATCCGACGGACATAGTTTTTCTGCATATCTAGCGCAACCGAGCGGCACGCCCAAGGGCGGTGTCGTGGTGATCCAGGAAATTTTTGGGTTGAATTCCCATGTTCGCGGCGTTGCCGACGAGTATGCGGCCCAGGGCTATCTGGCCTGTGCGCCGGCTCTGTTCGATCGTCTGGAGGCGGGGATCGAGCTTGGATATGAGGCCGACGACATCACCGCCGGTATCGCCCACAAGACGAATTGCGGCGATACCGATCCGTTGAAGGACATCGCTGCGGCGCGTGAGGTGGTGAAGTCGGCCGGCAAGGTCGGTGTGGTTGGGTATTGCTGGGGCGGCGCGCTCACCTGGTTGGCGGCATGTAAGGTCGATGGGTTCTCCGCAGCGTCTTCCTATTATGGCGGCGGCATCGGCGGCTTGGTCGATCTGCAGCCGAAATGCCCGGTGATCTTCCATTTTGGCGAGCAGGATCACGCGATCCCGTTGACCGAAGTCGATAAGGTCAAGGCGGCGCATCCGAACAGCACCGTCCATATCTACCCCGCTGGCCATGGCTTTAATTGCGAACAGCGTGGCAGCTTTCACCCGGAAAGCCGTAAGATCGCGCTAGAGCGGACTTTGGCGCTGTTCGGCAAGGAAATCGGCTAAAGTCGCGGAAGGTTTTAGAGCGGAATCGGACCAGTTGAACGTCAGGTTCCGCTCATACCTTCGATTTCCGCCAATGCTTCGCGGGCAGCTTGGAAATCTGGCTTCAGGAGGGCGCTCTGTTCAAAGCAGAAGCGCGCCTTGTCGAATTTTTCGACCCGGCTGAACACGTCCCCCAGGCCATACCAGGATTCCGGGTTATACGGGTCGAGATAGATCGCCCGGTTGAGCGCCGCCACCGCAGCCTGCCACCATCCGGCCTCGGCGCAGACCTTGCCGAGTTGGCGCTGATATTGCGCGCTCTCCGGCTCAAGCGACACGCACTTCCCGGACATTTCCGCCGCTTCCTGATAACGACCGTTCTGATAGGCGAGGATGCTTTTTACATGCAGCGAGCGTGCATCGGCTGGCTTGCCGCGTGTGACCAGCTTGTAGAGGGCTTCGAGCCGAGCCGTGCCGAGGTTAACCACCCGGTTACGGCGAGGCTTCAGAATTGATGTGTCCATGCTCACCAGGACACCATATCAAGGCGGTCGGTTCTAGGCCACCTGAAAGGCCAAGTGGCGTTCAGGCGTCACCCATTGCCCTGAAACCGGGAACCGCTTCGATCCGGGTGATCCACTTTTGGATCGACGGGTAGCCGCTTAGGCTGAAACCGCCTTCCTCCGCCACGTGGGTATAGGCATAGAGCGCGATATCGGCGATCGTAAAGCTGTCGGCGACCAGAAAAGTGCGGGCTGACAGATGGTTTTCCATCAACGCCAATGCGGCCTCTCCCGGCGCTTTCCTGGCGTCAAGCTGTTGGGTGACTTCATCGGTCAGCTCTCGGTGCTGTCGCAGGAAGCGGGAGGTCGCGATGTTCGGCTCATGGGTGTACTGCTCCCAGAACAACCACTGCATCACCTGCGCCCGGGCGAAGGAATCGACCGGCCAATAGCTGGTCGCCTCGGCGAAATGGAACAGGATGGCGTTGGATTCCGACAGCACCCGCCCGTCCTCGAAAACCAAGGTCGGAATCTTGCCGTTCGGGTTGATCGCCAGAAATTCCGGCGTGCGGGTTTCGCCGTTCAGGATATCCAGCGCGACGGCCTGAAAGTCCCGACCGGTTAACCGCAAGATCAATCGGGCCTTATAGCCATTGCCGGAAATAGGGTCGTCATAAAGCGTCAACATCCGCCGTCACTCCTCAAATCCATTGGGCGCATCTTGGCGGTCGCCCCCGGAGCGGACAAACGACGATTTCTTAGCTGGTGGTTAGCCCGGCTTTATCATGGCTTGAGAACCCGGCCGGCAACCGCATCGAGTTTGGCGACCATTGCCGGGTCGCGGGCTTCGGGATGGGTGATCAAGGCGAAGTCCAGCGCCCGGTCGCCGCCTTGTTCGTCGATATCGGGGCGCTGCGCCAGTTTTGGTGCGACGGTGCGAACCAGGGCTCGGGCGTGGTCGGCATTGGCGGTCAGAACCTTGATTACCGCTTCGACCGTAACGCTGTCATGGTCGGGGTGCCAGCAGTCGTAATCGGTGACCATGGCCACCGTGGCATAGGGAATCTCCGCCTCGCGGG
>JAQBUJ010000041.1 GCA_027623845.1 Pseudomonadota bacterium | reverse complement strand
ACCGGGCATTCGAATTCGCCAAGAACGCCCCACTGCCAGATCCGGCGCTGGTGACCAACTTTGTCTATGCCGAATGAGGCGCCCATGATTTCCAACCAAATTTCTGCCAGCCAAACTTCTCTCAACCAAACGTCTGCCGGACAGACTTCCCCGAGCCAGACACAAAGCTTGGGCGATGCGATCCGTGACGGGTTGACCGAGATCGCCAAGGCCGATCCGTCGGTGCTGTTCTTTGCCGAGGGCGTGCAGGACCCCGCCGCTTTGTTCGGCACTTTGAAACATCTGGATCAGTACATCGACCAAAGCCGTCTGATCGAAATGCCGATCGCGGAAAACGGTCTTATCGGTATCGCCATTGGCGCCGCCATGGCCGGCAAACGACCGGTGATAAGTCTGCAACGGGTCGAGTTCGCGCTTCTGGCGATGGAACAAATCCTCAACAACGCCGCTAAAATTCACTACGTCAGCAATGGTCTGCACCGGGTGCCGATCGTGATTCGCATGGTCATTGGCCGCGGTTGGGGCCAGGGGCCTGAGCATTCCCAGAGTCTGGAGGCGATCTTCAGCCATGTGCCCGGCTTGAAAGTGATCATGCCGGCCTTCGCCGCCGACGCCAAGGGGATGATCGTGTCAGCCGTCGAAGACAACAACCCGGTAATCGTGCTTGAGCATCGTTGGACGCATTACGCCTCCGGTGAAGTCCCTGTTGGGCTCTACCGATCGCCGCTTGATGGGCCCGCGCGGGTCCGGGAAGGCGACCGGTTGTCGGTGGTTGCGACCTCATACATGACCTTGGAGGCGATCCGCGCCGCCGACGTTCTGGCTGAGTTTGGATATCCGATCGATGTTTTTGATCTGCGGGTTCTTCGGCCGTTGAAATTGGATCCAATCGCCGAGTCGGTGCGCCGGACCGGTCGACTTTTGACTGTCGATACCGGGTTCCGGATGTTCGGCATTGGCGCCGAGATCGCCGCTGAGATCACCAGCACTTGCTTCGACGCCTTGAAAGCGGCCCCGGTACGCCTCGGTTTGCCAGACCACCCAACCCCAAGTTCGCGCGGTTTGGTTCAGGGTTTCTATCCCGACGCGGCGCGGATCGCCCGAAGCTGCGCCGAAATGCTGGATCTGCCCGAGGAAACCACCACGAAGATCGAAGCGCGTATTCTGGCGGACCGCAAGGGATTGCCGGTCGATGTCCCCGACCCCTTCTTCAAGGGGCCGTTCTGAGATGATCCAGGATCACGGGTCCTGACCGAACCCGCTTTTGTCGTAGGTGATTGGCGATGCCACTAAGTTTGACCCGTGATGAGATCCACCGATACCGTGCGGACGGCTTGTTGTTTCCCAAGCCGGCGCTCTGCGCCGATGTCGCCGCCGACTATCTTGCCGCCCTGGAGCGATACGAGGCCGATTCCGGCGGACCGGTGAACGGCAAGTTTCGCTACAAATGTCACCTGCTGTTCCCTTGGATCAACGAGTTGATGCGCAACCCGGGAATTCTCGACATGGTCGAGGATTTGATCGGCCCGGACATCATGGTCTGGTCGAGTCATCTTTATCCCAAGGAACCCGGTGATGGCCGGTTCATTTCCTGGCATCAGGACTCGGTCCATTGGGGTTTGGAGACCGATAATATTTTGACCGTGTGGGTCGCGCTTACGCCGGCCAGCCGCGACAATGGCTGTATGCGGATGTTGCCTGGCAGTCAGACCACCGGAACGGTTTCGCATCGTGACACTTGGGACGCGCAGAACATTCTGACCCGAGGCCAAACCATCGCCGAGGCGATCGACGAGGAACGGGCGGTTTGGGTCGAGTTGGAGCCGGGGCGTCAATTCATCACATCCACATGTGGCATGCCTCGCCGCCGAACAGCACCGACGGGCGCCGGGTCGCCGTGGCGCTGCGCTATATCACGCCCAAGGCGCGGCAGACCCGGTCGGACCGGGATTTCGCCACCTTGGTTCGTGGTGAAGACCGATACGGCAATTTTGAGCCGGAGCCGCGACCGCAGACCACCATGGACCCGGATTTCATCCGCCTGCACGAAGAGATTGCCGAGATTCAGGGCGCGATCTATCTACAGGGTACCGATAAAGCCGGGATCGAGGGGCTGAGCGACCAGAAATAGCCCGGCTCGGCAATGTGGCGTTTAGCCGCCGCGGCTACGGACGCGCTCCCGGTGGAAGATATAGAGGCCGGAGCCGACGATAATGGCGATACCGCTCCAGGTTACGCTGTCCGGGAAATCTCCAAACAACCACAACCCATAGCCGGTTGCGCCGACGATCTCCAGATACTGGAACGGCGCCAGTACGCCGGCCTCCACATGGCGGAACGCCAAAGTGATCATGAAATGACCGACCGTTGCAATCACGCCGCAAAGCGCCAGCAACGACCATTCCCACGGCGTCGGCCAGACGGGAGTGAACACCGGAATTTCCAACGCATGGCCGATGAGCAGCGCCAAACTCATGAACACCAGGCCAGTCAGGCCCGAGTTGAATTGCATTACCACCGGATCCTGGGTTTGCACTAGCCGGCGGGTCAGCACGATATAGATCGCAAAACACAATGCCGCGCCAAGCGGTAGGATCGCCGTCAGGCCGAACAGATCATAGCTTGGTCGGACCACGATCAAGGCGCCGGCGAAACCGACGATCGCCGCCAAAATCCGCCGCCAGCCAATACGCTCGCCGAGGAAAATCGCCGAGAGCAGGGTGACGATCAGGGGTTCGACGAAGAAAATCGCGATGGCGTCGGCGATCGGCATGAGTTTGACCGCCGCGAAGATCAGCACGGTCGTCGTCGCGATCAGGATACCCCGCGCCGCTTGGAAACCAAGATTGGCTACCGGCGCCCGGCGAAAACCGGCGGCGACGAAGGGTGCCATCAACGCGGCCTGGACGACGAACCGCGCCCAAGCCACCTGTCCGGCTGGCACGGTCGCCGAGAGCAGTTTGGCGATGGCGTCAATCGCCGGCAGGATCAGCACCGCGACAACCATCAACGCTACCGCGATCTCGACGCTTCTGTCGCGCTTTGAGGCGCCGGTTTCGGAGGGCTGATTCATCGCCGGAGTGTGGGGCTCGGCTTGGGAGCGGGCAAGCTGTATCACGCCGGAGCGCAGACTGTTTCGCCCGGACTTGCGCCATCCGACCGCAGGTCGTATGCACGGACACGGCTTTTTCACGCAAGCAGGGGAACCATCATGAGCGCCTTGTCCGTCTATCTGTCCGGCGAAATCCACAGCGATTGGCGGAGCCGGATCGAATCCGGTAGCCAATCGGCGGGGTTGACCGTCGAATTCACCGCCCCGGTCACGCATCACGAAAGCAGCGATGATTGCGGCGTCGCCATTCTCGGCGGGGAGGACAACCCGTTCTGGAAGGATCACAAAGGCGCCAAGATCAACGCCATCCGCACCCGCACGATGATTGAGCGCGCCGATGTGGTGGTGGTGCGCTTCGGCGACAAGTACAAGCAATGGAACGCCGCCTTCGACGCCGGTTACGCCGCCGCGCTGGGAAAGCCGGTGATCGTACTGCATGATCCGGCTCTGACCCATGCCTTGAAGGAAGTCGACGCCGCCGCTTTGGCCGTCGCCGAGACGCCGGACCAGGTTGTCGCGATCCTTACCTATGTGCTGAACGGCGAGCTGAAGGTGGCCTGATCATGGCGCCGGGCAAGGTCAATCTCGATTTCCACGGCATCGACACCGCCGGCGGGTTTGTTACCCGGCCGGACAACCCTTTAATCCATGAAAAAATTCTTGGCAGCACGCTCGACACCACCAACAGAACCGGCGTGCGCACCCGTTTACTGCGTCTTGACGCCGGTTGTCGCACACCCGAAGCGCATGCCCATCCCTATTGGGAAGAACTGTATCTGATCGAGGGGGACTTGGTCTCGATCGATGCGGCTGGAGAACGGGTGCACACCGCGCCCGGTTATGCCAGCCGGACGCCCGGCAGCATGCATGGCCCGGTGCGCACCGACGGCGGTTGTCTGCTGCTGGAGTTCAACTGGTACGAAGCCGAGGATTTATCTACCCGGGAGTGACCATCAAACCGTTGCTGTGGATTGACCGTGATAGGGGTGATACCAAAATATAAAAACATAAAATCAATGAGTTCAGTCGGTGGTGGGGTGCAACGGTCGCTGATCGTCTGATTTGATCAGCTGTCATCACGCGCTGTCGTCGACTTCGGCGCCGGCGCCGCTGCGGGACTGGGCGCTGGCCGGGACCAGAACACGTTTGGCCATGGTCTTGATCGCCTCCCAATCCACCGGATCGACGATGACGCCGTCGCGCAGGGATTGAGCATGGAATGAGGCCAAACGTCGGCCATCCTTGGGTGACGGTCGCTTGCCGGGGCGGATGGTTACGACGGAGGGCTCTCTGGCGCTGCGCACGTCCAGGGAAACAGCCGCCTCGCCGCCGCCGCATTTGGCGCTGCTTTTGCCCCGCTCCGACGTCCAGGTGACCGTCAACGCCTTGCCTTCGGCCGATCGCCGGGCCGCTTCGGCCATGGCCAGCATCGGCGCCGAACAATGCGCGATCCGGACGGCCCGGTCGCTCTCGGCCCAATCCACGGCCCCCGGCGCCAACAAAGCCGCCGAGGTGATTTCACCGGTGATCGTCGCCGTGTTGCCGTCGTCATCAATGTCCGGCATCAACCACACGCCCCTCTTCTCGAGGCCCTCAAGCTCGCGGGCCAGGATCGAGATGCCGCCAAGGCCGCGCGCCTCCAACCAGGTGACATTGGCGGCGGCGTCATAATCAAGCCCCTGTGGCAGGCCAAGGCCTTCCAGCGCCTTCAAGCAGGTCTGGAGCACCTCGGCAAAGGAAACCCGGATGATAGTGTCGGCAGCGCTCATGACCCCAACCCCTCGGCGAGTACCGGGAACGCCCAGTCGTCGGCATCGCCGGCCTCCAGCCCTTCGGCTAAGGGCGCACCCTGGAACAAGGCGATCCGGGTCCAAAGGTCGGATTTCGGGTCGAATTTAGTGGCTCCGAAGATCGACAGCTTGCACCGCAGCAGGTCGATAGGCCGGCAGGACTCGTCGATCAGATTGTCCCGGAACTCAGCATAGGGGCAGGTCGCCAGGCTTTGCACCCGGCGCACGGTTTGGCGCCAATGGGGAAAGGCCATCAGGAATTCGGCTACCGTCGCGTCGAGCATTTCCGCATCCAGATCGCCAAGCGCCTGATCGAGCGCGGCGACATCCCGAGCGATGGCGATACGAAGCTCCCGGTCGGCCCCGGGCTCCTTGAAGCGCCAACCAATCCGAGGTTCTTCCTTCTCCTCGGAGCGATACCAGAACCGGGCATGCGTCGCCTCAGCGGTAAAATCTATTTCCAACGCCCAACCATAGTGGTCGTGAATCAGGGCGCGTAGTGCCTGCAGGAGCATCCCGGGATCGACTCGCATGCTCTCGTCGGACCCGGTCCGCTGTTCCAAATCGTCGACCAATTCCGGATAGATCTCGATCAGCAAACTGTTGAGAAGTTCCTGCGCTTCCAATCCCAGATTAGCGTCGGCCCAAGAAACCAGGCGATCCCAAGCGCCACTTTGAGTCCAGACCGGTTCAGCCGCGCCAAGCTGCGCAAGATGCTGCAACAGTTCTGCGTTACGCTGGCGTTGTAGAGAATCGCTGGTCGGCCATTGCTGGACATGGATGGTCGCCCTTACCAGCAGCGCTTGGTACCGCTCAATCCGGTCGGTCTCAACGGCGCCGACAGCGCGGACCCGGGCCAGCGCCGTCTCTCGTGCAACCAGCCAGTTATTGATCAATTTCGGGTGGCCGATCAGGAATGGCGCCATGCCAAGGCCGGTCGCATTACCGACCCCCAGCGCTCGTTTCAGTCCGGTTTCCAGCGGTGTAAAATGGTCGCCGCCGCGCTGGTGGGCGATATGCTCCACCCACTCAAGGCTGAACTGCCGCGCCGCGAAGACGCATAGCATCTCGGCTTGGAAGGGCAGCTCGAAAACGCCCAGCGCCCGAACCTGATCCAGATCCGCGAGCCCGAACTTGCCGTTGCCATAAACTGCGGTGGTGCGAATGAGGTAACCAACCTCGAGCAGCTTTTCTCGTTCCGGCTGGCGGCCGGCGGCCAGCGCCTCGACCACATGGTCGAACAATCTCACGCTTTTATTGGCGCGGCTCAACACCATCTCTCGCGTTGAACAGCGGCCGGCCTCCTGTAACGGCACATTGGCCCGCAGACGGGCGATTGCCGCCGCATCCGGCTCGCTGGTCGTCAGGGTGAAGGTGGCGTCCCATTTCTCGGCGATCACCCGGTCGGTGCGATCGGCCGGATCAAGATGCTCGGCGAAAACCACGAACCAAACCGGCGCCTGCGGTGTGTCAATTCGGTAGACGGCGGTTCCAACACCCGCGTCGTCAAGATCGAAGCTCGTTCGGCTGAACCGCCAACTCTCGCGGGCCATTCGGCGTATCAGAGTACGGGCAAAGCTGATCCGGGTTGGATGGAACGCGCCGACACGGGCCAACCGCATCACCATTGACGGCGCCCGAAGAGGAACCTGAGGGATGTACGGCGCTGTGTTCGATGCGGCCATGGTCAGGCCGGCCCGAAATTCTCTTCGAAAAACCGCAACCAGTTGAGCCCCATCACCTTGTCGACATCCTCGGTCGTGAAGCCGCGCGCCGCCAACCCGGCCGCAAGATTGCCAAAGTCACGGTTGCCGGTGAACCAGGGCACCGGGTCTGGCCATCCGGCATCGCTCGCCGTGCCCTCACCGAAATCCATCGCCTTGCTCCAACGACCATTGCGCATCCACTCGACCACCTCGTCGCCTTGTCCTGGGACCAGATCCGAGCCGATACCGATGCGGTCGATGCCCATGCGTTCGGCGGTATCGGCGATCATGTCGCAAAACGACTCAAGCGTGCAGTCGGACTTGCCCTTCAGGTGAAACGGATACATTGAAAACCCCAGCATGCCGCCGCTATCGGCCAAAGCCTTCAACAAGTCGTCGGATTTGTTCCGAAGCGCCGGTTGCCAGGATTTAGGGTTGGCGTGGGTGATAGTGATCGGACGTTCTGACAATTCGATCGCGTGAAAGGTCGAGCGTTCGCCCGAATGCGACATGTCGACGACCATGCCAACGCGGTTCATCTCACGGATCACCTGCCGGCCAAACCGGGTGATGCCGGGGTCCTCGTCCTCATAGCAGCCGGTGGCGCAGAGGCTTTGATTGTTATAGCTGAGCTGCATGAAACGCACGCCGAGCGTGTGCATGATCTCGATCAGGTCGATGTCCTCCTCGATCGGCGAGCAATGCTGAAAGGCGAAGGTGATCGCGGTCTTGTTCAGCGTCTTGGCCCGGCGCACGTCATCGGCGGTGCGGGCTTGCATGATCAGGTCGCTATTTTGCTCGAAAAGCCGGTTCCACTTGCCGATCTCGGACAGGGTTTCGCGGGCCGTCTCCCAATAGACGATGGTGACGTTGACGCAGGTAACCCCGCCGTCGCGCATCTCCTGGAAAACCGATCGGTCCCATTTGGCGTATTGGGCGCCGTCGATGACGAAGCCGGAATAGGGTGATGTGGTGGCCATGGGACTCCTCGGGAACGATCAATCTCAGGGCGAATTTGCCATGTCCTGACCGTTCTGTCGCCGCTATTTGGCGTCGTTGAGGCGCCAATCATAGGCCACATCGTGAATCTCACCGATCGTCCGCAACGATGTCAGTAGATCATCCTGGGCGTATTGTAGAATGTGCTGGAGAACGGCTGCATCGGTGCCGCCGAAATCCGTATGGAACCAGTCATATATTTTCGAGACAGTCACACGCTGGTCGTCGATTTTTACGCCGCGCGGGCTGTTGACGAAAGCGACCGCACTATCGCGCAACTGCTCTTCCAGAGCTTCCGGGTTATAGGCCGCGCCAGCCAGGTTGGGACAGCCAATCGACGCGCAGTTCAGCGCATAATGCAGCCTCGGGTCCTGCCAAATCGGCCGGAGGATTCGGTGCTCGATGTCGTTGAGGCTGATCTCCTGGCCTTCGATTGCGATAAGTTTCTTGTCCCAGGGACCGATTTGGAAAAATCCGGGGGAGATGTTGATGTCTCGGATGGAAGCGACCGGGTAATGCTCAAGCACCACCTTTACGGTGAGGGCATTGTAAAGATTGATCCAGAATGCCAGTTGCTCGCGACGATTGTAGCGGCTGATCGGCAGCGCGGTCAGCGTCGTCACATAGGCGTCGAGCGTCGCCCGGTCGGTGCTTGATACAGCAGCGTAGCGCAGGCGGGTCGCGCCGTTTGGTCCGGTGACGACATAGCGTGCGATGAAACCATCCCATGCGGTGTGATCGATCCTGAGCGCGCTGGATTGGTCAGATTGGCTCCATCGTTCCCACAGCGCCGCATTGGGCGCGAACCATCGCTCCCCACTCCCAAAGCCGCTGCAAAAGAAGAAAGCCAACAGCGCGGGAAGCAGCCTGGACAAGACCCGGTTCGATTTTCGGGGGCCCGGCGTCATGGGAGGTAAATTCTCGGGAGATGATGATGGCGGCAACTGAGGTGTCGTTCCCCGTTTTTGTCCCGCCGGTGTTCATTCATTCCGCCGGGATCGGCCCCGTGGTCGCTTCAATGGGCGTGCGTGGTTGTGAGCGTAAATCCGACTTTAGATGCTTGGTGCTGTAGCCATTGAAAATGTGCCCAAGCAGCCCTCGGTTCAAGTCGGAGGTGCCAAAAAGCCAGTCGGCTATCGGGAATGTGAGATTCATGTTCGTCTCCATCATCAGGCCCTTGTTGTGATGCGCCACGTGATGGCGCCGCAAGGTGTTGATGAAGGGCATGTTGCGCACGAAGCGACTCTCATCGACGTGGCAGCAAAAATGCATGAACTCATAGGTCAGATACATGCCGACGGTGGTGGAGATGAACAGCCAACCAACATTCCAACCGAACAAATAGCCGAACACCGCGACGCCCGGCAGCGACATCATAATGAACACCACGAGCGCGTATGGCGGAAACACCGTAACCCGCCAATCTTCGTGGTCACGGAAGCGGACTTCCTCGTCGGTGAAGAACTGGTGGTGGTTCAAGGTGTGCCGCTCATAAATTGCGCGCAGACCGGTCACGTTGATCCGGCGGTGCATGACATGCTTGTGCAGGAACCACTCGAAAATATTGCAGACCACGATGGTCACCGGGATGATCAGCCACTCGTACCACTGCACGTTCGAGATATGCTGGGTGAAGATCCACATGGCGGTAGCGCCAATGGCATAGATCACCGCGATGTGGATATAGCCATTGTACCAACCGTCGATCTTGGCGCGGTAGCCTTTGCGGAACTCGGTCTGACGTTCACCCATCATGGCCGGGGTCTCCTTGTCATTCGATCCATAAGCCGACTGTGCGGCGGGATCGCGTTTCTTTACTGTTGAGGCGCACTAGGGGCGCTATTCAATGTAATATACACTCTCAACTGATATATCAGAAATATATCAGTGTTTGGTTAAAGTCAATTTCCCGCCCAACGCGGGGTTGCCGCCACTCAACCGCAGCGGCGGCAGCGGATTTTTTTGAAGATTTCGTCCCAATCACCTTCCATCGCGGCATAGTCGAGCAGACAGCGCAGGGCCTTTGATTCGTCCGGGAGACCATACCGCTCGGCGATCCGGCCAAGCATGATGTGAGAGTCAGGCTTGACCTCATAGGCCAATTTCACATTTGGCATCGCCATGACGGCATCCTTCTCGTGGAGTTTTCCCGGTCGAACGTGCAGGAAGCGCCCAAAAGGACGCTTCCCACAACTCTTGATCAAGCAACGATTGGTCTAACGATCGAAGAGGACCTCCGGCAACCAGAGCGCCAACTCCGGAAACGCCATGATTAAGCCAAGACAGATAAACTCGAGCATGATGAACGGCACCACGCCCCGATACATATCCGCCAGGCGAATTTCCGGCGGGCTGATGCCGCGCAGATAAAAGATCGCCGGGGCCATCGGCGGCGTCAGATAGCTGGTCTGGATCACCACCAGGAACATGATGCAGAACCAGACGTCATCCACACCCATGGTGCGCAACACCGCGATGGCGACGGGGATGATGATCAGGATGATCGAGATCAGATCCAGCACGAAACCGGCGACGAAGGCGATCAACATCAAAATCAACATGGTCGACCAAGCGCCCAACTGCGCCGCCTCCAAAAGATTCTGAACCGCGCTGATACCCCCCAAAGCGACGAAGACGCCGGCGAACATGGTGCCACCGAGCAGGATCGTCAGGATCATCGCCGTGATCTGCAAGGTCTTCAGAAAGGCCTCTTGCAGAATGGCAAAGTTGAAGGCTCCGTAGGATATCGTCATGATCACCGTACCGATCGCCCCCATGGCGGCGGCCTCGGTTGGTGTCGCCAAGCCGAGCATGATGGTGCCAAGGACCGCGAAGATCAGCACCAGCGGCGGCACCAGAGCCGTCGCGGTGATGTAAACCTTCTTCAGGAAAGGCGGATCGTTTTCATCCGGCGGTAATGCCGGTCCGTCCTGTGGCCGGATGGTGCAGCGCGCGAGGATGTAGAGGATATAGAGCCCAGCAAGGATCAAGCCCGGCAGTAGCATTCCAGCGAACAGATCACCGACCGAAACGTCGGCGACCGGTCCGAGAATGACCACCACCACCGACGGCGGTATGATTGTTCCCAACGATCCGCCAGCACAGATGGTGCCGGAGATCAGGCCTTTATCGTAGGCATAGCGCAACATCACCGGGATGGCCAAAAGGCCGACCACGGACTCGGTGGCGCCGACCACGCCGCTGGCTGCGGCGAACACCACACAGAGCAACACCGTGCCGACGGCAAGTCCGCCCGGCAGGCGCCGTGTCCACAGATGAATCGCCTCGAACAGTTTCTCGGCGATACCGGACCGTTCCAGCATCGAGCCCATGAAGATGAACAATGGCACCGCCGCCAGAACATAATAGGAGGCGACATCGTCGACCTTGGCGACGAGCTGGTGAACCAAGGCATCGCCAAAGCGGAAATAGCCGAAGAACACGGCTACGCCCATGAGCGAGAAAGCGACTGGGAACCCGATGAAGATGCAAATCATCAACGCCGGGAACATCATGATGCCGATACTCAGGGTCATCCTTTGGCCTCCTCGGTGGCGCCAAATCCGTATTGGGCGATATCGATGCCCTGGAGGATCATGATGTTCTTCATCAGCTCAGCGATTGCCTGCAGGCAAAGTGAGCCGAAGCCGATAAACCATACGAAGCGGAATGGCCAGATGATCGGGTTCCATGCCGATTCGCCGGACACTTCGCCGGAAACAACGGCTTCCATCGCATAGTTGAAAAGGCCGTCGGTTACCCAGAGACAGCCCGGGAGCATCAGGAAGATGTAGCCGAGCACATTGACCAGCGCCTTGTGCTTGAGAGACATGCTGTCATACAGAAAGTCGACCCGAATATGGCCGCCCTGCCGCAGGCAATATCCCATCCCGAACATATAGGTCGTACCGGCCAGCATATAGCCGACCTCATAAGCCCAGAAGGTCGGGGCATTCCAGAAATGCCGGGCGAGAACCTCGTAGACCATCGACAGAACAAGCGGCGCCATGACTAGGGCGCCGATCGTGCCAATCAGCATCGAAAATCGTTCGATCAGCCGAACAATCGCAACCATTCCGGCCTCTTTTCTCTTGCAAGTGGGTCGGCGATGGTGGGCTC
>JAQBUJ010000040.1 GCA_027623845.1 Pseudomonadota bacterium | reverse complement strand
CGGGTTTGTGATTGGGCATCATCAACAGGCAGTCATCATGCGGCGTGACGATTTCACTTGGACCATCATGGGCGATCACCGTGCCGGCCTTGGCGATCACCTCCATGCCGATGAACGGCTCGACAAAGCGGAAATCATCGGTGGCCGAGGTGATTCCGTCGACGACATCCCAGATCTCGGCCCGGGGCGGCGATTTGGCCTCCGCCGATAGATGCGCATCGATGAAATCCGGCGATACTGTTCCGGCGGCGCGCAGGAAATGCAACGCGGTGTCCAGCGCCGCCGTCCCGGTCGCGGTGGCCCAATGCTGCCCACACTCCACCAGCAGCGCCACCTTGCCATTAGCGCTATCGTTGAACGGTGTGTACTCGATCAGCCGCTTGCCGACGATATGGCCGGAACCGCACATGATATAGCCGGGGAAGTTGACTTGGCGGACAAAGGCCCGCTCCTTATCCAGCCCGTTATTAATCATCAGCGCCTTGGAATAGGTGCTCATGGAGTGAATATCGAGCAATAGGTCGACGCTATCGAATATCGGCCGAAGCTCCCGCGCCCGGCGCAATTCCGCCGTGTCTTCCAGGCCGTCCAGCCGATCCTCGACCCACACCCGGTTGAAATCCTCGTCGACGAAACGCGACGCCTCGGGATTGGCCGGGTCAAAGGTCGCATAGGCCGCGTGGTTGACGAAGGCCAGGCTGAGACGCCCGCGCTCGGGCCGCAGCCCGGCCTTGAACAGGTGATCCAAGGCAAGCGCGCCGCAGATCTCGTTGCCATGGGTCAGCGCGTTGATCATCACATGCGGACCAGGGACGCCGCTGTCAAAGGTGGTGACGAACGCCGCCCGGTATTGCCAGTGCGATAAGGTTCGATATCAGGCGCCGTCAGATCGACGGGATAAGTCTGCTCATTCACAGGCGCGAATCCAACGGTGATCGGTTCAAAATCTCCTGGAATTTGGCCACACTCCGGACGCCGCTCCAACCGGGATTCGCAACACCGCGCCGAAATAACAAATCCGCGCTACACTGGCCCGGTTGCAATGCCTCGCCCACCATCCCTTTCGCCGCTTCCAGAGTTCGCTTCACCATGATCAGCCCGCTTCGACGTTCCCTAGGCCTGCTTGTTGTCGGCACCGGATCCTTGATCACGCCGTTGGACTCCTCGGTGAACATCGCCTTCCCCTATATCGTCGAGGATTTCGGCCAACCCATGGCGATGATCCAATGGGTGGTGATCTGTTATGTCCTGACCTACGCCAGCCTGATGCTGGTGTTCGGCAAGCTCGGCGATTTGTTCGGGCATCGGCGGATCTTCGCCATCGGCCTTTGTGTCAGCATCGGTGGGTTGTTGCTGGTCGCGGTCTCGCCGAGTTTCGGCGGATTGTTGTTCTTCCGGTTCCTGCAAGGCCTGGGCTCGGGCTTGGTCACCAGCGTCGGACCGGCCTTGATCATCGCGCTCTATCCGGAGGAACAACGCGGTCGCGCGGTTGGCGCATTTACCTTGATCTACGCCTTGGGCAGCATGCTCGGCCCATCGCTTGGCGGTTGGTTGATCGAGCAGTTCGACTGGCGGGCGGTGTTTTGGTTCCGGGCGCCGATCGCCTTGTTCTCGCTGGTCCTGCTATCGACTTTGCCGACCCCGCCGAAGCGGCTTGAAAGACCGTCCTTCGATATCGCCGGCGCGGTCACCCTGATCCTGGCGATGAGCAGTTTCCTGCTGACCTTAAACCAGTTGCAGCGTTTGGAGCAGCAGGGCGTCTTGCCGGTGCTGGGGTTTGCCTTGGTCTTTGCCGTTTCGGTCGCCGGCTTCATCCGCAGCGAGGCGCGGGCCGAGGAACCGATCCTGAAGCTTGGGGTGTTCCAAAATCTCGATTTTGCGATCATCAATCTGACCAGTTGTCTGGTCTATCTCGTTACCTTTTCGGTGATGTTGCTGATCCCGTTTCTCCTACCGCGCCTGCCCGGCCTGTCGATACCGATGGCCGGTTTGGTCCTGGCCACCGGCTTCGTCGGCGCCAGTATCGCCGCCCCGATCGGTGGCCGGCTAATCGGGCCGCTTCGGGCCAACTGGATCTGTTTCATCGGCGTGGCGATGACTGGGCTGGGCATTCTGGCGATCGGCCGGGTCGCCCGGGCCGAGGATCTGCCCTGGATGCTCGGCGCCCTATTGGTCCAGGGGATCGGCGCGGGATTATTTCAGGTCTCCTATATGTACATCGTCACCGGAACCCTTCCGCCCGCCGACCGAGGGGTCAGCGGCAGCTTGGCCATGTTGACCAGGACCATCGGCGTAGTGACCAGCGTCACCACCCTCACCCTCACCTTCGTCTGGCTGCGCGCGCAAGCCACCGCCGATGGTCTGGGCGAGGCGGAGAGCTTTCAGTCCGCCTTTCAGGACACCTTCACTCTTGCAGGCGGAGGTCTTTTAGTGTTCCTGCTCGCAACACTGTTCCGGCCCGGCATTTGGCTAGGTCGGCCAAACAACTAACCAACCCGACCCAGACGCCGATCCCGGAGCCGAGACATGAATAATTCCGACCTTATCGTGAAGATCCTGAAGCAAGCCGGGGTCACCCATGGCTTTGGCATTCCCAGCGGCAACGTGCTCCCCCTGGTCGAGGCGATGCGTCTGGGCGGCATGGAATTCGTGCTCACGGCGCATGAGGGCTCAGCCTCCTTCGCCGCCGATGTGATGGGCCGGATGACCGGACGACCGGGATTCTGTGTCGCCACCCTGGGACCGGGAGCGACCAACCTTTCGACCGGTGTCGGCAGCGCTTTTCTCGATCGCACCCCGATGATCGCCATCACCTGTAACCTCAACACCCCGCAGCTCGGCCGGCGCATCCAAATGTGGATCGACCACCACGCGCTGTTCAGGCCGATCACCAAGGCGACCCTGGCGGCAAGCCATGACAACGTCGCCGAGGTCATGGCCCAAGCCCTGGAGATCGCCCTTAGCGAGCCGATGGGTCCGGTGCATATCGATCTGCCGGAAGACGTTTCGCTGGCGCCGGCCAAGGACACCACGGTGCCTGGCATGGTCGCGGTGAAACCGGTTGCGGCGCGGGCCAGCGATGGCGACCTGGAGGCGGCCTCGGCGCTGATCGCCAAGGCCAAGCGCCCAGTGGCGATCCTTGGTTCCTCGGCAATGCGGATGACCGACCCGTCGCTGCTGAAAGCCTTCGTCGAGCATCACGGTCTGCCGTTCGGCACCTCGACCATGGCCAAGGGAATGATCGACGAGGACCATCCGCTGTCCTTCGGCTGCATCGAGCGGGCGCGCCGGCAGATGCAGCGCAAATTGATCCAATCCGCCGATCTGCTGATTGGTCTCGGCTTCGATACCATCGAGGTCGAGTACGAAGCGTGGGTGGGTTCGGTGCCGGTGCTCTCGATCGATATCGAGGATCCGGATGTCGACGCCAGCGTCACCGTCGCCGCCACGGTAACCGGCGACCTCACCGACAGCCTGACGCGATTGCTGAAGATGCCGGCGCATGACAATGCGTGGAGCGAGGCCGATATCGCGGATCATCGCAAGGCCTTCAACACCGCGTTGCGTCCCCCGGTCGCCAACTTCAGCCCGCACGAAGCGATTGACGTGGTCCGCGCGGTCCTGCCGGACAACAGCATCATCACCTATGACGTTGGCGCACACACCCATCAGATTGCCAGCCAGTGGATCGCCCACAGCCCCCGCACCTGCCATGTCACCAATGGCTGGTCCTCGATGGGGATCGGCCTGCCCGGCGCCATCGCCGCCAAGATCGCCCGTCCGGATCTGCCGGTGGTCTGCGTGATCGGCGATGGCTGCTTCCAGATGACCGTCGGCGAGGTGGCGACTGCGCGCCGCCAGGGCCTGTGCATCCCGATCGTGGTGCTGGATGACCGCTGGCTCTCGCTGATCCAGATCAAGCAGGAAAAGCGGCAATACGCCCAATATGGCTCGCAGGTCGAAATGGCGACCTATGAGCAACCGCCGGCCCATTACTTCGGCGTTCCAGCCATCGGCGTGCGTGATGCCGCAGCCTTGAAAGCCGCGATCGAGAAGGCGTTGAAATCAGAGGGCCCGACGGTGATCGAGGCGGTGGTCGACGCCGGGCACTATATCGATACGGTGTTTGATTGAGGCGTACTAACCGGATCAGCCATCCCCGTCTGCATTCCGGCGATCACCGCGCCTAACCGGGTGGCGACTTGCGGCGCCAAAGCAGGATCTAAATTGGCGAACCCGAGCAGCAGACCGCTGCGGCTGGTCGCGGTCTGACAATACGCCGATAAGGGCGGGCACTTGACGCCAACCGCCAGGGCGCGGGCGCTCACCTCGACGTCCGATATCCCGGCGGGTAGAGCCAAGGTAAGGTGCATCCCCGAGGTCGGCGGTTCCGGCGACGCGCGCGGGCCAAATTCCCCGTGCAGAGCCGCGACCAAGGCGTCCCGCCGCTCTCGATAAAGCAGACGCATGCGCCGCACATGAACGCCGAAATGGCCTTCGTCGATGAACCGTGCGAGGACGGCTTGCGAATCGATCGGCGGATGCCGGTCCACATGCGCCCGCAATCGCCGCAACACCGGCATCAAGCGTGACGGCGCCACCAGATAGCCCAGCCGGATCGCCGGCGCCAAAACCTTGCTGAAGGTGCCGGCATAGATCACCCGACCATCGGGGTCGAGGCTATGCAGCGCCGAAAGCGGCCGGCCCTCGTAGCGAAATTCGCTGTCATAATCGTCTTCCAGCAACCAAACATCCTCATCCGCCGCCCAGCGCAATAATTCCAGCCGCCGCGCCAGACTCAGCATCGCGCCGGTCGGAAATTGATGAGTTGGCGTCACAATAGCCAACCGAGTCCCGGCGCCCTTCCGCCGCGCCTCAGCGACGATCAGCCCCTGCTCATCCACCGGCGCCGGCGCCAGTACCGCCCCGGAAGCCGTAATGGCACCCTTCAAGCCGATATAGCCGGGGTCCTCGATACAGACCTTGTCACCCGGTTCAAGCAGGGCGCGGGTCACCAGATCCACCGCCTGCTGCGAGCCGGAGGTAACCAGGATCCGGTCCGGCGTCGCGGCGATGCCTCTGGCGGTGCGCAGATATTCCGAGATCGCAATCCGCAGCGGCAAATATCCCTGCGGATCCTGATACCCCAAAAGTTGCGCCGGCTCGGACCGCCAAAACTGGCTCGCCAGTCGCGCCCAAGTCTTGAACGGAAAGGCATCGACGGCCGGGTAACCGGGATTGAGAAACAACGGCCCGGGAGCCGGATCATGGAGCGGCAACGCGCCCACCGATCTGGCGCGTCCCGACGCTTCCGGCAACGCCGCCTCCGCGACGAACTTCGACTCTGGCTCAACGCCCGGCGACGGCGGCATCACCATGGGTAAATCCGCCAGGTCCTCGGCAACCAAGGTGCCGACGCCGGGACGTGTCTCGATATATCCCTCGGCCAAAAGCCGGTCGAAGGCGATGGCGATCGTGCCGCGCCCCAGACGGTTTTCCCGGGCCAGTCCCCGCGTCGAGGGCAGCCGCTGGCCGGGACGCAGACGCCCCTCGGCAATGGCGTCGCGAAAAAACGCATAGACCTGGTCCTGCAGGGAGTCCTCGCTGGACCGATCCGGCGCAAAAATCGTCCAAACCGGCGCCGAAGCGTTCAAGGATGACAAAATTGGCTCCAAGGAATCATAAAAAATTGGATCTTCTCATAAGACCAGGATAGGCGTAGCACAAGCCGCCCGAAAAGGGGCGATCTTGGAGGACCCAGCCATGACCTATGTGCCACGCGCGTTTCACGTCGAGGAGCTCAGCGCCCGACAGGACCTGATCACCGACAATAATTTCGGTATGTTGACCGTGGCGGGGGCAGAGGGCCTGCAGGTCTCGCATCTACCGTTTCTGCTCGATCGTGATCGCGGGACATTCGGTCATTTGCGCTGCCATGTCGCCAAGGCCAACCCCATTTGGCGCGAGATCGAGGCTGCCAAGCTGCTTGCCGTGTTCTCCGGGCCGCACGCCTATATCTCTCCGGATTGGTACGCGAACCCGGATTTGGTGCCGACCTGGAACTATACCGCCGCCTATGTGCATGGTCAGGCGCGCCAAATGACCGATGATGAACTCGACACCTTGCTGGCCGACCTCACCGTGGCGGAAGAATCGCGGATCACTAACAAGACCGCATGGTCCGTCGACGCCGTCCCAGCGGAAACCTACGAGCAAATGCACCGGGCCATCGTCGGTCTCGATATCTCGATAACCGCCATTGATGGCAAGGCGAAGATGTCGCAGAACCGCGGCGCCGATGATCGCGCCGGTGTTGTCGAGGCGTTGCAAGGCCTTGGGACGCCGGACGCCAGAGCCGTTGCCGGGTTGATCGAAACCTATAACCGCTGAGCGGATGCGGCTGTTCAACACCGAAGCACGGGTGTAAAATCAACGCTTCTGCTCCGGAATTTTGAAAGTGACGACATGGCCCGCGGATCATCGATCGCCAAACTGGCCACGTCCATCGTAACGCTGCCGATCACGATCGCCGTGGTGCTGTTCGCAGTGTCGAACCGGAACATCGTCGAGGTGCAGTTCTGGCCGCTGCCCGGCACCTTGGATTTGCCGCTCTATGTCATTGGTCTGGTCACCATGGTCGTCGGGTTCCTGATCGGCGGCGTGATCGCCTGGTTGGGCGGCGCTGAGAGCCGGCATCGCGCCCGTATGGCGGAACGCGATATCCGCAGCTTGGAGATCAAGCTGTCAGACGCGCAAAGAGAAACCGAGGAGGCGCGCGCGAAGGCGGCTCCCGCCAAGATCGCCGCCGAATAACGCACCGCTCGAAACGGAAACCTGCGCCATGGGACAGATCGCCGGACAGAAGGCGGCCACGATTGATGTCAAAGTTTGCGGCCTGAACACAGCCGAGGCCGTCGCGGCGGCATGCGCCGGCGGGGCCACGCATATCGGCTTCATCTTCTATCCTCCCTCGCCCCGGGCAGTCTCGCCCGAGACCGCCGGAACGATCGCCGCTGCGGCGCCGAAGACGGTCCTTCGGGTGGCGGTTTTCGTCGACCCGAGCGACGCGGAAATTCAAGCCGTCATCAAGGCGCTATCCCCGCATATCCTGCAACTGCACGGCCACGAGTCGCCGGAGCGGGTCGCTGAAGTGAAGCAACGTTTTGGCTTGCCAGCGATGAAGGCGGTGCGCGTTTCAAGCGCCGAGGATATCGACGCCGCCCTGGCTTATGACGGCGTCGCCGATATCCTGCTGTTCGACGCCAAGCCACCGAAGGACGCCGCCGGCATGTTGCCGGGCGGAAACGGCCTGGCCTTCGACTGGACGCTACTGTCGAATTTCAAAGGGACGACGCCATGGTTTCTGTCTGGCGGCCTCGACTTGGATAACGTCGCCGAGGCGCTGGAGATCAGCGGGGCGCGGGCGCTCGACATTTCCTCGGGCGTAGAGGATCGACCCGGCGTGAAAAATCTGGAAAAAATTGGCGCGTTCCTTGACGCCGTGCACGGGTTAAATTGCGCTTGAAGCCGCGCTCGATGCTTGCGTCGGGGCGAGTGCGCCAGCATTATGCCGATCAATCGACCGAGACTTTCAGCCAGGAGCCGAGATGGCCACGACAGCTGCCCTGAACACGCTTCGCGCGGGCCCCGACGAGAACGGACATTTCGGAATTTTCGGCGGTCGCTATGTCGCCGAAACTTTGATGCCGCTGATCCTCGATGTCGAGAAATCCTGGAGCGCCGCCAAGGCCGATCCGGATTTCTGGACCGAGCTGCGTTGGTATCACAAACACTATATAGGCCGGCCGAGCCCGCTCTATTTCGCCAGCCGACTGACGGCGCATTTCGGCGGCGCAAAGCTCTATTTCAAGCGCGACGAGCTGAACCATACCGGCGCCCATAAAATCAACAACGTCATGGGTCAGGCGCTGTTGGCCCGGCGCATGGGTAAGACCAAAATCATCGCCGAAACCGGCGCCGGACAGCACGGCGTCGCCACGGCGACGGCTTGCGCCCTGTTCGACATGGAATGCGAGGTTTTCATGGGGGCCGAGGATGTGGCCCGGCAGAAACCCAATGTCGACCGCATGCGCTTGCTTGGCGCCAAGGTGCATCCGGTGACCTCGGGTTCCTCGACCCTGAAGGATGCGATGAACGAGGCCTTGCGCTATTGGGTGTCCAAGGCCGAGACGCATTTTTACATCATCGGCACCGTCGCCGGGCCGCATCCCTATCCGCAAATGGTCCGGGATTTCCAATGTGTCATCGGCGAGGAAACCCGCGAGCAGTTACACGAGGCGGAAGGCCGATTGCCGGACAGTTTGGTTGCCTGTATCGGCGGTGGCTCAAACGCCATGGGTCTGTTCCACCCCTTTCTCGACGACAGTGGCGTCAAGATCTACGGGGTCGAGGCAGCCGGACACGGGCTCGATAGTGGCGCCCACGCGGCCTCGCTGACCGGTGGACGGCCTGGCGTGCTGCACGGCAACCGGACCTATCTTCTGCAGGATGACGACGGCCAGATCACCGAGGCGCATTCAATCTCCGCCGGTCTGGACTATCCGGGGATCGGGCCGGAACATTCCTGGCTGTTCGAGAGCGGGCGGGTGAACTACGTGAGCGCCACCGACACCCAGGCGTTGGAGGCTTTCACGCTGTGTTCTCGCAAGGAGGGCATCATACCAGCGCTGGAGCCAAGCCACGCCTTGGCCTTCGTATCGACAATCATCGGGGATTTGCCGAAGGACCATCTGATGGTGATGAACCTCTGTGGTCGCGGCGACAAGGACTTGGAAGCGGTACTGCCGCGGCTGGAAAAGATGGGTTTGCTGTGAGCGGATATGACGCGAACCGGCTGGCGGCGCTGTTCGGGCGCCTCGCCGAGGAGAACCGGGCTGGGCTCGGCATTTTCATCACTGCCGGCGATCCCGACCCTGACACGTCATTGGCGATCCTAAAGGCCATGCCGGGCGCCGGCGCCGACATGATCGAATTCGGTATGCCGTTCTCCGACCCGATGGCCGATGGCCCGGCGGTTCAGGCGTCCAGCCAGCGGGCGCTCAAGGCCGGCGCATCGCTGGCCCACACGATCGAAATGGTTCGAGCATTTCGAGTCGATGACCAGACGACCCCGATCGTGCTTATGGGGTATTACAACCCGATCTACACCCATGGGGTTCAGCGCTTCCTCGCCGATGCGATCGAGGCCGGCGCCGACGGGTTGATCATCGTCGACCTGCCGCCGGAGGAGGATGCCGAGCTTTGCCTGCCGGCGGTCGAGGCCGGCTTGCCGTTCATCCGCCTCGCCACGCCAACCACCAACGACGCGCGGATTCCCACCGTGCTCAGCAACACCTCGGGCTTTATCTACTATGTATCGATCACCGGGGTCACTGGCACGACGGCGGTGCCGACCGATATGGTGCGAACGGCGGTGGCCCGGTTGAAAAAACATACCACGCTGCCGATCGCCGTCGGGTTCGGTATCAGCTCCCGCGAACAGGCCGCTGCGGTCGCCCGGGTCGCCGACGCGGCGATTGTCGGATCGGCGGTCGTCAACACCATCGCAGCCAATCTCGACGCCGAGGGACAGGGCAGCGCTGGAACCGTCGCAGCGGTGGTCGCGCTGGTCGAGGATCTGGCCGCCGGCGTGCTGAACGCGCGTGCATGATCAATCGAGACGCGTCCAAGGCGGAAGGATCAAGACGATGAACTGGATAACCAATTCCGTCCTGCCAAAGATTAAGGCCCTGGTGCAGCCGCGTGAGGTGCCGGACAATTTCTGGACCAAGTGCGCGAACTGCGACGAGATGGTTTTCCATCGTCAACTGGAGGAGAACTTTCAGGTCTGCCCACATTGCGACCACCATATGGGCATGGACCCGGACGCCAGACTGGCGATGCTGTTCGACGACGGGCAATGCACCAAGATCGAACTGCCGAAGCACACGGCGGTCGATCCGCTCAAATTTCGGGACCGCAAACGCTATTCCGACCGCCTTAAGGAAGCCCAGGCCAAGACCGGCGCCGATGACGCCATCATGATCGCCCATGGCGATCTCGGCGGCATGCCGGCAGTCGCCGCAGTTTTCTCCTTCGCCTTCATGGGCGGATCGATGGGCGTGGCGGTGGGTGACGCCCTGTTGCGCGCGGCGGAGCTGGCGGTCGCGCAGAAGGCGACGCTGATCGTGTTTCCATCCTCCGGCGGGGCCCGTATGCAAGAGGGCATTCTCTCGCTGATGCAGATGCCGCGCACGGTGATCGCGACGCAGATCGTCAAGGAAGCTGGCCTGCCTTATTTCGTCGTGTTGACCAATCCGACGACCGGCGGGGTCACCGCGTCTTTCGCCATGCTCGGCGATATCCATCTGGCGGAACCCGGCGCGATTATCGGCTTCGCCGGCAAGCGGGTGATCGAGGAAACCATCCGTGAGAAATTGCCCGAGGGCTTTCAGCGTGCCGAGTATTTGCTGGAGCATGGCATGGTCGACATGGTCGTGCGCCGCCACGATCTGCGGGCGACCTTGATTCGGCTTTTGGGGTTGATCAACAAGCCGCGACCGACGGCCGAGGTGGTGACCATGGCGCAGCCGGCGCTGGAGATTCCCGCCGCCGACACGAGCCCGTCGGACGCCGGGGCCGATCAGCCCTCGAAAAGCTGACGCGCCGCGCCGCCGGCCGGTTCGCGGTATTCAGGCATGGTTCCCGACCCCATCCTTGAGCGATTGTCCAAGCTGCACCCAAAGGCAATGGACCTGTCGCTTGGTCGGTTGCAGCGATTGCTCACCGCTCTTGGCAACCCACAGCAAAGCCTGCCTCCGGTGATTCACGTCGCCGGCACCAATGGCAAGGGCTCGACCGTGGCGATGCTGCGGGCCATTCATGAAGCCGCCGGACGCCGGGTGCACGCCTATACCTCGCCCCATCTGGTCCGCTTCAACGAACGCTTCGTCCTGGCCGGCAAGCAAATCGAGGACGCGCCGCTTTCCGACATCCTGGAGGAATGCGAGCGCAGCAATGCCGGCCTGGGCATTACCCTGTTCGAGATCACCACCGCCGCCGGCATGCTCGCCTTCGCCCGGACACCGGCGGCCCTGTTGCTCCTGGAGGTTGGGCTTGGCGGTCGGTTCGACGCAACCAATGTGATCGACCATCCCGCGCTATCGATCATCACGCCGGTATCGCTGGATCACCAACACTTTCTCGGTGACACCGTCGCGGCGATCGCCTTCGAGAAGGCCGGCATCCTAAAGCCCGGCGTTCCCGCGATCATTGGCCGGCAGTCCGACGCCGCGCTTGGCGTGATCCTGGATCGGGCGGCGGAGATCGGCGCCCCGGTCGCGGTGCAGGGACGCGACTGGACGGTCGAGGCGAGCGACGACGGCTTGGTTTTCCAAGCCGCCAGCATGACCCGCCACCTGCCACGCCCGGCGCTGTTGGGGGCCCATCAAATCGACAATGCAGGGATCGTCCTGGCGGCGGTGGAGACGCTGCAGACGGCTTTCCCGGTCGCGGCGACGGCTCTGGCAGACGGCCTTACCAACGTCCGGTGGCCGGCCCGTCTGCAAAAGCTAACCCAGGGCCCAATGGTTGAGGCGTTGCCATCGAACGCGGAAATCTGGGTCGATGGGGGCCACAACGAAGACGCCGCCCGGGTTATCGCCGCGACCTTGCGCGACTGGCGCAGCGCCGAACCGGACCGAACCATCCATCTGGTATTCGGCACCCTGAATTCCCGAAACCCGGAACATTATCTCAATCAATTTCCGGGCCTTGTCGGTCAGGTGCGCACTGTCGCCATTCCCGGCGAGCCGAACACGATCAGCGCTGAGGAAGCAGCCAGCGCAGGCCGGCGCGCCGGCCTTGAGACCAGCGCTGCGACAAGTGTCACAACCGCTATTCAACAGATCAGCGCGACGTCATCCGA
>JAQBUJ010000039.1 GCA_027623845.1 Pseudomonadota bacterium | reverse complement strand
GATGGTATAAGACGTACCGCCTCTCGTTTGAAGTCATCCGTGAATGAGCGCCGTGTCCGATGGACCATAAGACCCTCCTGATAATTCGACGTTATCAAAAGTCCCTCCACAGTTCCCGGGCCCGGGCAAGTCCAGTTTCCCTATTTGCAGTGCTTCAAACAACGAGCCGCAATCCTCCAGGGTTGCTTGCTAGTGGAAGGAATCTAACACTTGGTGCCCTCTTTTGACGGCGGCGATGATCTTGTTGGGGTCGGCGATCCATGTGAAGGGTTTAGCAGCCCGTTGACGAAGTCGGAATTAGGCTCGGTCGGATCTGGACGCTGGCTCACTGGTCTGATTCACTGTCGTCGTGGCCTTTGGGAGATCGGCGATGGCGATGGGGCGGCAGGTTGACCGGCAAGGCGACTTGATGGTGACGTGGACGGATCTGCCGCGATCACCGGGCCATGTTTTCTACGATCGCCTTCAGCAGGTTCTTCTGGATGGCGGGTTCGATGGCTTTGTCGAGGCGACGTGCCAGCCGTATTACGCCGGGACGATGGGCGCCAAGTCGATACCGCCGGGCCGGTATTTCCGCATGCATCTGGTGGGCTACTTCGAGGGGATCGACGCCGAGCGCGGGCTGGAGTGGCGGTGTTCGGATTCGCTGTCACTGCGCGATTTCTTGCGCCTGGAGATGGGCAAGCGGGTTCCGGATCATTCGTGGCTCTCGAAGACGCGCGGCCGGCTTCCGTTTGAAGTCCATTCGGAAGTGTTTGGCTGGGTTCTGGCGCTGCTCGCCGAGGCGGGTTTGGTGAAGGGCGAGCGCATCGGCGTGGACGCCTCGACCATGGAGGCGAACGCGGCGCTTCGCAACATCGTGCGCCGGGATACGGGCGAAGACTACCAGGAGATGTTGCGCCGGATGGCGGAGGAAAGCGGTGTCGAGACACCAACGGCGGAGGACCTGATCCGCCTTGACCGCAAGCGCAAAGGCAAAAAGCTCTCGAACCAGGATTGGGTCTCGAAGAGCGACCCCGAGGCTCGGATCGCCAAGATGAAGGACGGCACGACCCATCTGGCCTACAAGCCCGAGCACGCGGTTGATCTGGACACCGGGGCCGTGGTGGCGGCCGCGTTGCATCCGGCCGACGAAGGCGATACCACGACGCTATCCAAGACCCTGGCGGCGACCAAGGAAAACCTCGACGCGGTGGACGCGGCGCCCACGCCAGATGACCCGGCCGAATGCGTCGCCGATAAAGGTTATCACTCCCGCGCGGTCCTGAAGGATCTGGACGCCGGTCCCTGGAAGACACGGATCTCCGCGCCCAAGCAAAAGGGCTTTTCCCGCTGGCATGGCGACGACGCGGCGCGGCGAGCGGTCACCAACAACCGCGCGCGTTTGCTCTCGGACGTGGCCAAGCAAGCCTTCAAGTTGCGCGCCGAGATCGTCGAGCGCTCTTTCGCCCATATCCTGGATCGGGGCGGCATGCGACGAACTTGGCTTCGTGGTCGCGAAAACGTTCACAAGCGATACCTGCTCCACGTCGCCGGGCACAACCTCTCGCTACTGATGCGTCAAATCATCGGTGCTGGAACCCCGAAAGAGGCCGTGGCGGCGGGGTATTGCGCCATTTTCGTATTCCTGGCGGCCCAAGGAACCTATCTGGTCGCCATGCTCGCGCCAAAGGGTCGTCTGGGCGGGATACTCGCCATATCTACAATATTCCCGTCCGGAAACTAAGCGGCCGAGAAAACTGACTTCGTCAACGGGCTGATAAGTGTTTAAAGCCGGTAGTTATTGACATTTTCACCGCATGATTCATTGCTGTCAACCTGCTGCAAGATGGTAACCGACATGACCATGAACGAGATACCGGCGAGCCGCGTTGACGCGCGATCCGCACCCGATAACGACTGGCGCCAGGTTTTGGATCGTCTGGCGGCACGCCATTCCTGCCGCGATTTCGATGGCTCGGCGATCGATCGCGAAACCCTCGCGGAGATTGTCCGCGACGGCACCGAGGCGCCCTCCTCCTGCAATCAGCAGCAATGGCATTTCATCATCATCGACGACGATGCGATGAAACTGCGGGCGCGCGATATCTCGGGCGGCAACCATCATTTCGCCGAGTGTTCAGCGTTGATTTATCTCTGTTTCCAGAAAGGCTGGACACACGGCAATTTCTCGGTCGTCCAGTCGGTCGCCGGCGCCTGCTATCACATGATGTTGAGCGCGCATCTGCGTGGTTTTGCAACTATTTGGAATGCCGGTATCGGCGACAAAGCCCAATTGGTCGATATGCTGGGCGTACCGCCGACTTTTGAGATACAAGGCGCGCTGGTGATCGGCCGCGCCAAGGCGGAGGCGCCCGCCATGAAGGCGCCGCGCCGGCCCTTCGCCGAAGTCCATTCCTGGAACGGTTTCGAACGCACGACGGTTTCGCGCTATCCGGTCCTGCCAGCGGACGCCTATCCCTATTTCGCCATACGAAACGAGGATAATCCCTTTGCACAATGGGACCCGGCGCATTGGACTTGGGGTCAAATCGCCGATTTCAGGGGATATTCGGTTTGGGCCAAATCACCGCTCGCCGGCGTGTACGTGTCCCGTCGCCAGGGCGACGCCACTGCCGCCGAACTGGATCTATTACCCCCCCTTCAACCGGGCGCGCGGGTCGTCGAAATAATGCCTTGGGGCGGCACTTACAGCACCGAGATCCGCCGTCGCCTCCCGCCCGAGGCGACCTTGCATCTCGCCGAATTATCGCAGAACAACCTCAGCTTTATTATGGAGAGAATGCGGCGCGAAGGCTTGCCGCTCGATCACGTGCGCGGCGATCTTTTTAGCGACGGGATCTTGCCTTACGACGATGGCTGCATGGATGCGGTGGTCGCACCGCAAATTCTGGAACACACACCGGCAGCCGAGGCGCTGCTGGACGAGATCCGGCGCGTCCTGAGACCTGACGGCATTCTGGTCGTCAGCGTGCGCAACCTGAATTCACCCTACGGCCAGCATTGGGAGCAGGTTGAATCCCTCGCACAAGTGCCAAACCAGGGTCCTTTCAAACCGATTGCCGCACTGCGGGTCGGCGACTGGCTGGCCGAACGCTTTCGCATCGACAACGCTGTCGGTATTGGTCGTGATATCGCCGAAGACAGCACTATCGCGCCGGGCGATGAGAGGTTTTCATACCGCCTCTATGCCGCCCGATGCATCCGGGAATGAGGCAACCCGTTACCGAAACGGGTTTTGCATCCAGCAAAATGACGAACACCGACGTCCGGACCCAGGTCGGTTGGGCCTGACAACACCGATGGTCCCGAGCCTCCCGTTCAGCGCGCGCGCAACGCCTCGGTTTTCTCGACGTCGACGCGGTGGCCATCGTCGCTGATCGCCACGCCATAGTCGCGCGCCGCGCCTTGCCGGCTGACCACACCGTCGCGCACATCGCGCAGAACCTGGTCTGGCGCCCGCAGGAACGGATCCCCCCAGCCGCCGCCGCCGGGGGTATGGGCGATGATACGGGCCGAACCCAAACGCCGGACACCGTATTTGGGCGGCACGAACGTCGTATCGCCGGCTGCAGGGTCCAGCGGCACAATCCATTGTTCGCCAACCGCGCCGAAGCCGCCGCCGCCGGCGCCGTAGCCCGATGGCGTATCCAGACCCTCGGCGCGGAACGACCAAGTGGCGGGGATCAAGATATCGGCTTCGTAGCAAACCCCGCTTCCGCCTCGACGCATCCCCGGACCGGCGGCGTCCTCGCGAAATTCCCAGCGCCGGTAGCGCACGTCGTAAAGCTGCTCATGAAATTCCAAATTGGGTATGTCGAGGCCGCCGAGCGAGATCAGGTGACCCATCTGCGGGAAGCCGTCGCGCTCCGCCGTGGCGCCCGGCGTGCCCATGGCGTGCCACTGATACATCACCCAGGAGCTGCCATCGTCGTTCTTGCCGGTGACGTGGTTATGCGTGGTCTTCGACCAACCGGCGCAAGCACGCTCAGGCGCCGCCTGGGCCAGCGCCCGCCAAACGGCATGGGTAATCTCATGGGCGACGAATACCGTGTTCATGGTCATTGGCGCGGGCGGGCGGGCATTCACGATACTGCCCTGCGGCGCGATAATCTCAACGCAGCGATAGGTGCCCTCGTTACGCGGGATATCGGTGTCGAAAAACGAGGAAAGAGCCAGATAGGCGGCGGAATAGGTATTGGCCAGAGATGAATTCTTGAAACCGGCCATCTGCGGGTCGCTGTCCGAGAAATCCAAGATCAGAGCGTCGCCGGCGACCGTGAGCTTTACCCGAACCGCGACATCAACCTTTTTAAAACAGTCGTTGTCGGTGTGATCCTCCCCCAGATAAATCCCGTCCGGCAGCTCCGAAACCGCCTCGCGCATCCTTTTGTCGGCATGATCCAAGACGCCCGCCAGATGCTCGAAATACGACTCCAGCCCCAGCTCGTTGGCCAATGCCGATACCCGCTCCTCGCCGACTCGCGTCGAGCCAAGCATCGCCCGCAGATCCCCGTCCAGCATCTGCGAGGTGCGCGAGTTGATCAGCAACAGCTTCCACAAATCGTCGCGTAGTTCGCCCCGGTCGATCAATTTCAGCACCGGCAGACGGATACCCTCCTGCCAGATTTCCGTCGCCTCCGGATTATAGGTGCCGGCAAGGCCGCCGCCGATATCCGATTGGTGCGCCCGGTTACAGCAAAAACCAGCAAGTCGAGGCTCCTCGCCAACGAAAATTGGCCGTGCGATCACCCAATCCGGCAGGTGATTGCCGCCCGCGACATAGGGGTCGGACAGAATGAAAACATCCTCCGGGTGGATGCGTCCGGCGAAGTCACGCAACAAGGCGCGCACCGCGAAACCACCGCCGCCGGTATGGATCGGGATGCCATCGGCATTCGCCACCAGGGTTCCATCGGGAGTGGTGATATAGCAGGAGAAATCGTGACTCTGACTGAAGATCGGGCTGCGCGCGGTGCGGGTCATCACCCAACCCATGTGCTTGCTGATCTGGTCGAGGCGGTTCTGCATCAACGCCAGGATCACCGGATCGCGCGGCGACTCGGAGGTTGAGGCGACGGCGTTCTTGGCTTTGCCATGCGCCGCCGCGACCTCGATCATGAAGTTGCCGGTCGCATCGACCGTAAGCCGATCATCCGGCCCCAGCAACACCGTGGTGGTATGCTCCTCAATAAGCGCCGGGCCGGTGATCTCGTGCCCGGATTGCACGGCCGTCCCCGCATAAACCGCGGTATCGAGCCAGCCGCTTGCGTCATGCCAGACCGGCCGGCTCATCATTGCTTCCGGCGTGCCCTCGGTTGCCGCCAATACTGGGGAGGCGGGCGTACCGGTGGCGGCTTGCCCGGTAACCCGGAGCGAGGCGATCATGATCGCGCCACCGGGCTGAACATGACCATAGATCCGTTCATATTCGGCCTCGAAATCCCGGCGAACCGCCACGGCATCGAACGCCCCGTCGCCAATTGGCACGCGGATCGACCAAAGCTGGCCGGGATAATGCAGGTCGATTTCCCGGTGCAAGTCGACGGCCTCGGCCGCGAACCCTTCAATCCGCATCGCGTCCAACGCTTGGCGATCGAGGGCGCTCACATCGGTGCTCACGCGCGCCGGGTCGATCTCGTCCAGATCGCCCAGCAGGAACCGCATGAAATCCTGGCGAACATCGGCGTGCAGCATACCAATGGCGCAAAGCGCGCCGGCATCCCTTGGCACATAAACCCGGCTGCACCCCAAGCCCTTGGCCACGTTGGTCCCATGCATCGGTCCGGCGCCGCCAGCCGCGACCAGGGTGAAGCGCCTGGGCGCATGGCCCCGCTCGATCGAGATATACTCGACCGCGTGCAGCAGATTTTGTTCCAGCAGAGCGATGATGCCGGCTGCGGCCTCTTCGATCCCCAGCCCCAACGGCTCGGCGACCTTCAGCGCGATGGCTTGCCGGGCGGCCTCCAGATCCAGGTTCATGCCGCCATCGGCATACGCGCCAGGGCGCAAACGACCCAACACCAGTTGCGCATCCGTCACCGTCGGCTCGACGCCGCCAAGACCATAACAGGCCGGTCCCGGGTCGGCCCCGGCGCCTTGCGGACCGACAAACAGCATGCCCGCCGCATCGACACCGGCGATTGTCCCGCCACCCGCGCCGATGGTGTGGATATCGATCGAGGGCGTCGAAACGTGATAGCCGGCGATCATCAGATCGTCCTTGGTGGCGATCGTGCCGGCGGACATCAAAAGAACATCACACGACGTGCCGCCAATCTCCATCGAGATCAGATTGCCGCTGTCGCCGGGGGCGGTGCCAGAGCCATCAATGGCCCGTCGATAATGATTAAGCGCTCCAACCGCCGCCGCCGGGCCGCTCAGCAACAGATTAACCGGGCGCGGCGCCACCTGAGCGACCGAGATCGCCCCGCCATTGGATTGCACCAACAGGATCGGCCTGGCCAAACCCATGCCGCGCAATTCGTCATCGAGCCGGCGCAGATAGGCGACGATCCGCGACGACAGATAGGCGTTGATCACCGCCGTGGAGGTCCGCTCATACTCGCCCATCATTGGCGAGAGCGCCGCCGACCGCGAGACCCACTCACCGTCCCAGGCAGCCCGGACCGCCGTTTCGACGGCGACCTCGTGCGCATCATTGACGAAGCTGTTGAACAACCCGACGGCGATGGCTTCGACCCCTTCGGCCTTGAATGTCGCCAGCGCCCGCTCAACATCGCCCGCCACCAGCGGCTCAAACTCCGTCCCATCGGAATCGATGCGCCCGCCGACACCCAATCGCAAATGCCTGGGTACCAGCACCGGGGCGTAAGGCGCGCGATGATTCCACTGATCCTCACGCAGGCCCCGGCGCAATTCCAGCGCGTCGCGGAAACCGCTGGTGGTCAGCAAACCAACCTTGGCGCCCTTACCTTCAAGCATCGTGTTGGTTGCAACCGTCGAGCCGTGAACGAAAAGCGCGCAATCCTGCAAAACCCGGGACGCCGTGCAGCCAAGGTCGCGGGCCAGATGCTCCAGCGCCGCCAGCACACCCCGGCTCGGGTCGGACGGCACCGAAGGCACCTTGGCCACCCGCGTCACGCCGGCGCTGTCGGCCAGCATCAGATCGGTAAAGGTCCCACCGACATCAATGCCAATGCGCCACGGCGCCTTCAGGGTGGAGATTGTCTGTTCATTCGCTGTCATCACGTTGCCCAAACTCTCGCAAAATTCGACCCGATCAGCATGCAATGTAGCGGACGACGGTCGGTCTTGGAACGCGGGCGTCGAGGTTAACGGGTCTATGCCCAGGCAAGATCAGCCGTCACGATCCATTCCAGAGCGCGAGGCGGGCGGTGCGGCATTGCTTAAGCTACCGATTTTGCAGCAAGCTTGAGGCATCCGGACACGCAACCCGACAAAGGAGGCGACCCATGAGCCAATTCGCCAAATGCATGCTCATCGTGACGGCTGAGATCGACGCCGATGTCGAGGATGAATGGAACGCCTGGTATGACGCTGTTCATTTCCCCGACGTGCTTGCCCAGCCCGGCGTCCATGGCGGTCAACGATACGTGACCGAAGGGATCGGTCGGATCACCGACAAGGGGGAAATTCGCCCCGTCCCGTCGAAAATCTACACCACGGTTTACCAGATCGACGGCCCTGAGGTCATGGAAACCCCGGCTTTCAAGGCGATGCGCGGCTGGCACCACTTCGCCGCCCGTATCCGGGCAACGACCCGAGTGATCCGGGCGCTTTAGGCATCATCCATTGACGCCCCGCCCGTAAGCGGCAATGCACAATGTGGAGGAACAGAACAATGACCGACACCCAAAAGCTGGCCCAAATCGCCGATCGACTGGAGATTCAGGATAATATGGCGCGTTACGCGCGCGGCGTTGACCGGCGCGATTGGGACCGGGTGCGCGCGGTCTTTCACCCCGACGCCCATGACGATCACGGCGAATACAAGGGCGGTGTCGACGGCTTCATCGAATGGGTAACCAAGCGCCACGCAAACATTGCGCAATCCATGCACTTTCTCGGTAACTGCTTGATCGAATTCGCCGATGACGATACGGCCTTGGTGGAAACCTACTATATCGCCATGCAGCGGCTTGATGAGGATGCCGGATCGGCGCTTACGCTCCTGGTCGAGGGCGGCGGCAGAGCCCCGTCAGGCGCGGTCGACGTCGACATTCTGGGTCGTTACATCGACCAGTTCGAGCGTCGCGATGGCGCCTGGAAAGTAGCGCGCCGCGTCGTCGCTTTCGACTCCATCCGAACCCACCCGGTCAGCTCCGGCCCGCTTAATCCAGATTGGGCGCTGGCCCGGCGGGACGACAAAGACCCGGTTTTCCAGATGCGCGCGGCCCTCGGGCTGGCCTGAACGTCCTGCCAGAGGGCGTGGTCCGGCAATGCGCCGGACGCGCGGTTCAGGCGAAGGGATTGGTGTCGACCAACCCTTCTTCGGCGGCCTTGATCTGCAGCGCCAGGTATTTGGAATAGATCCGCGCCTGGGTCAGGCTGCCGGCGATAAACCAGACGCCCTCCTGCGGCGTGCGCTTGAACATGTTGGCCAGGTCGCCGTCCTTGTCCTCACCCCAAATCGGGCCGATCCGCTCCGCCATCTCCTCGCCAAGCGCCCGGCGCACCAACTCGCCTTGCGGGAAATAGCCGGTTGCGAGCACTATAACGTCCGCCGGCACGACGGTGCCGTCCTTCAGCAGCGCGCCCTCCGGGCAATAGCGCTCAATATCATCATCTTGCAAAAGCCCGATCTTGCCTTGAATCATCAGCTCGGAGCTACCGGCGTCCAGGTTGTAACCACCGCCGCGGCGGCGGTACTTCATCTGATGACCGGTGCCATCCTCGCCAACATCAAACTTAAAGCCGATGCCTTTAAGACCCTCGATCATGTCCTTATCCAGCTCCATCATCCGCTTAACGGCGAGCTGGTAGGCCTTGATGACCATCGGCGGTGTGGTCGCCGTGGCGATCAGATCGCAATCCTCGATCGACGGACCTTCGTCGTAGAGCGCATAGTTGAGCTTGGCCGATGGATCGATAGAGACAACCGTGGTCGAGCCGCGCTGAACGATGGTGGTGTGACAGCCATAACTATGCAGGTCGAGCGCCAGGTCGTTGCCGCTGGAGCCGGTGCCGATGACGATCGCCTTCTTGCCGGCATAGGGGGCGCCGCTGTCGATGCCTTCGGAATGCACCACTTCACCCTTGAAGGTATCGATGCCCGGAATTTCCGGGATCAACGGATAGCTGCTGACGCCGTTGGCGAAAACGATATGGCGCGGGCGCATGACCCGCTCGGCGCCGTCCGCATGCTTTAGCGTGGCGACCCAGCATTTCGCCTTCTCGTCCCAGGTTCCTTTAGTGAACTCGGTATTGGTCCAGTGGTTGATCTCCATCACCTGGGCGTAAACCTCGAACCAGGTGCCGAGCATGTCCTTCGGAATGTAGTTCGGCCAGGTCGGCGGGAAGGGCATATAGGGCAAGTTGTTGACGCGGATCGAGTTGTGCAGCGCCAGCGAATGGTAGCGTTTCCTCCAACTATCTCCGATACGCGGCCATTTCTCGACGACAAGTGTATCGACGCCAATCTGATTGAGGCGCGCCGCGATCGATAGCCCCGCCTGGGCACCGCCGACCACCAGAACCGTCGGATCCCGCCCCTCGTAGTCCTGCGCCTTGCGCCGTGCGTCGGCCCAGTTGTCGCCGCCAAAGTTGCGGGAATAGGCAGCGCCGCTCGGACGCCTGACGCCGATCGTTTCCTCGAAGCCTTTAAGTTCTTCAAGCGAGGTCGAGATGACCCAAGCCTTGTGGCCGGCGGCCCCGCCGCCATCCAAAGCGGCCACCAGACGCAGCGCGCCCTCACCCCGTCCAACCTTGGTCTCGAACCGATAGATCGACTCAATACAATCACGGCCCAAGCGTTTGACGCGGCGCGGCGGCACGCGGTTGGGGCTGATCTCAAAGCCTTGCGCCTCAACGGCCGGCTGACGCGCAACGAGGCCCTTGGCAATATCCTTCGCGCCGACAGCTGGCGTCAGGTGCCAGGTGAAAGCCAGCACATCGCGCCAGTTACCGTCATCCTCGAACAACGACGCCACCACCGCCTCGTCACCGCTTGCAAGGGCCTGCCCGAAAGCTCTCAGCCACGCTGTAACGGTCTCTTGTGTCTCGGCGTCGTCGCGCGCTTCGAGGTTGGCTTTTTCAATGTAGTTCACTGACATTCCCCAAATGGCTCCCGCACTCGGCCCCGATGATAGTCGAACCAGCACTGCCCGTGAACCATCAGCGGGGCGGCTGGCTCTGACGCCAAGGCCCCAACGTTAAGCTCGGAGGGCTCAGCCTTCGACCACCTCCTTGAACCGGCGCAATGTCTCGACCTGCCCGTCAAAGGTGGGGATCCGGTACATCGGGTAGAGCATGACGATTTGCGCCCCCAGACGCCGCCAACCGTCCGCATCAGCCGCCCAGCGCTGCGGGTCGTCATCGCTCATCCGCAGCCATCCCTCGAGACCAAAGGTGTTCGGATCACGACCGAAGGAGCGCAAATGTCCGCGTAGATCCTCAAGCTTCGCCGCCGCTTTGTCATCCGGAGGGATAATCGGCATCCAGCCGTCGCCGAGCCGCGCCGCGCGTTTCACAACCGCGTCCGAGGAACCGCCAAACCAAATGGGGATCGGTCGCTGAACCGGCTGAGGCATGATATTCACCTCGGTCATGTCGTGGAACTTGCCCTTGAAGGTGACCAGATCCTCGGTCCACAGGCGTCTTAAAACCTCGACCTGTTCAGCCTGACGGGCGCCACGCGTATGCCAATCCATGTCCAGCGCCTGATATTCGACATGGTTCCAGCCGACCCCAATACCGAGCCGAAGGCGGCCCTCGCTTAGAAGGTCGACTTGCGCGGCCTGCTTGGCCACCACGCCCGTCTGGCGCTGCGGCAGGATCAACACACCGGTAGAAAGCTTGATCTTCCGGGTCGCCGCCGCCAGGAAAGCAAGCGTCGTGAAGGTCTCGTGGAAAGGATCTTTTTCGTCGTAAAGCGGCGACCAGCCATCCCGCGCCGTCGCACCGAAAACATGGTCCGGCACCTCGATATAGTCATACCCGAGATCTTCGGCCGCTTGTGCCCAGTCACGAATTTTCGATGGATCATCACCGATGTCGCGGGTCGGGAACCATGCACTCAGTTGCATCTTAGCCTCCTTAATATCGATTTCTGAGGAACTTACACAAGCCGATGGCCAGCGTCACGGGGTTGAGGTTTGCCCGCCAATGCCGCCGAAACTTATCTGAAGTCGCTGGCGAACCGTCCGCCCTCAATAACGTTAACCTGCCGATGCTGTTTCGCTTGGAGTTTCCATGCCAGCCATGCGAACAATAGGGAAAATTCGATAGTCGTGGAGACTCTGTCATGCGTAACTCTAAAACCGTCCTATTCGATAGCAACCCCGGTCGAAATGCCCAAACCATCGGCATCGCGAGAGAGCTTGGGACGGACATTGATCTGATCCACGAGCCGTCCGTCGGCGTGGTCGGCAACAAGGGCGATTCCCAGTGCTATTTGGGCGTGCAGCGCAAGGTCGAGGTCATCCATGAACAGCTGCGCCAAAAGATCGGCAACGGCGACGGCCAGATGCGCATGCGTTTGGTTCAGCCCGAATACACCGTCGCAACGTCGGACGGCATGCGCAACGGCACCCGGGAGATGCGCTATTCCCTGATCGGCCGTGAAGTCACTCACGACACAATGTGCGAGCATCTAAGCGCCAGCGGCTTGGAAGGAACCATTGCCGTCGTCGCCTGTGATAAACCGCCCGTGGGCACCCTGGCGGCTATTTTGGAACATGACCGGCCGGCAATCATCATGTCGGATGGCCCAATTCGTCCGGGCATGGATTCGGTGACCAAT
>JAQBUJ010000038.1 GCA_027623845.1 Pseudomonadota bacterium | reverse complement strand
CCGTCACCGATAATTTTCGCGTCATCTCACACCAGGGATTTCGGGTTCTGGAGTGACCCTGGTATAGCGGACTGTTCGATCGCATAGATGTCGAGGTTGCGCGCGGGTCGCAGGCCGGCGAAGAACCGGTTCATCCCTGTCGAAAAGCGCTGCTTGTCGGTCTCATCGAACAGTTCCGATTGATCGACCAAAAGCACATCCACGGCGGTCGGCGACCCGGCGCAATATTGCGCCATCTGCTGCGCCTGGGCCGCTTGGCCGCCCAATAGGGTCAACGAAGCGGCGGCGATCAGGGTCACTGTCAAGGCGGCCAAGTTTTTCATTCCGCGAGTATCTCCGGGCCGAGTTGTCGCATGCCGGTTTTACCGAAATAGGCCGGAACGTCGGCTGTCCGTTTATTCCGGTTGCCGTCCTGATAAGCGCTGATCTGCTCGGCCAGGACCGAGAAAATTTGCCCGACATCGTTGTCCATCTGCGCAAAGTACTGGTCGCGTTTGCTCTCCAGCGCCTCGACTTCGTTGTTGAGTTGGTCCGCCTCGCGCTGCAGTTCGGTGATTCGGCGGGTGAAATGCTCATAGGTTTTGGCCTGCACCTGACGAAATGCGCGCAGGAACCGGTTCAGCTTGCGGGTCGCGGCGAGCATCGAAAGGGCGGCGGCTTCGATTTCCTCATTCGGGTCGTGCCGAACAAAAGAGAGGGCCGTTCCGATGATCAGCACCAAGGTGTTCAACATCAGTAGACCAAGCTGTGCGAACTTGGTTTCGTCCGACAAAATGCCGGCGCCGGAAATGTTGAAGTATTTCCGCAGCGGCTCCTCAAAGACCGAAAGGATCGAGACCCCAACATCCGGTCCCGATGGCGCGACCGCCGCCGGCGGCTGATCGAGAATGTTTAGATTACTGAAGCCTTGCGGGGTGATCAGCGAGGTAACCTCGCCGCGCATTGCGAAAAGCACGTAGATCATGAACACGCCAAGCAGGAATGCGAGAATCAGGACCAACCCGCGCCAAAACCCTTCAACCCAAGATCCGGTTGTCAGCCGGCGCATATGAATACCCATGAAATGCGCGATCAGCACGAATACCACGCCGATCAGGAACGCCACGATCCACGATATTGGCGGCAGGAAACCGATCGCCAACTCGACGGCGAAAGAATTAATCGGCGTTTCGAGGAGCGCGAGAAGGGTCAAAAACGCAACATAGGGCTGCGAGACGAAGGACAGCAACCAGTGCGTAAAGATCGGCTCATGCATACTGAGTTTCGGGTTACGTCCAAGCCGATGCACCATTTTGCGTCTGATTTGAATTTGCTCTTCCTGATCCTTGCTGAGCTCGGCGTATTCCTGGCTCTCCAACCCGGACAGCGTGCTTTGACGCTTTAGGGTGGCGGCGAGATCGTCGTTCAGGGAGCGTTTTTGGCTTCCATAATCTTCATCACGCAACAGGGTTTTTTCGTGAATTTCGTTATTCAGACGATCGATGGATTGGCGAATTCGCCGGGTGTATTGGTTGACCGCGCTTCTGGCTTCGGCAATCCGGGTTTGCTCATAGGTTGAAAAAGCCATGTAGTCGCGAGGTGGATAATTCCGCTCGCCGTCCTTTTCGCCACGCAGTCGATCAATCCGACTGTCACGGGCCGAGAAATTCTCGAAGACGCCAAGGTTTCAGCGGCAATGGAATTTTCCATGGCTTATGAGATCCCCAATCGTCGGCAACGCTGGCCAACACCAACGTCATTGAGTAAATGGTGGATCAATTAAGAGGGTTTTGGCTAGTGCCTTTTTACCAAATGACAAAATCAATCTATTTTCGTCAACATATTGCGCATAAGAACATTTTCCACACCATATAGACAGCAAGAAAAAATTTATCGCTGCCGTTAAATTTTAACAAAAATACAATGGCATGTTATCTTGAAAGATCCGAGATCGACGTTCTGACGATTCCATTCATTTGTATCGGTGATCATGGCGTGCATACCCCCGGTTTAAAATTCTCGCGGATTGGCGCATGGGACGGATGCCGCCATCCGCCCCGGTCGCGCCTCTAATCTAACCATATATTTTCGCGCGAAAATCATGCACCGCCCGAAACCCGAGATGCTTCTCGGCATGGGTTAGGTCGTAAAGCGGCGCGTGAGGGTTTTCCGCGTAGAGCGACGGGTCCCGTACCTCCACCGCTTGACCGGCCTTGTCGGCGAATCGTTCCAATGTCGGCTCTGGCGCCAGCGTGTTTGGCCCGCAGAGAAAATATGGACCGAACCCGGGTTCATCCAACTCCAGGGCCAGACGATAGGCAATCGCCAGGTCACGCGGGTCGACATAGTGCAACATAGCGCCGCCCCCCGGTGGCTTACGCCCCCCAGCCGCCGGCCATTGATAGCCGGTCGGGTCGGCGGCGCGGGCTCTAACCTCACCCTCCATATCCGGATAAAGCACGAAAACCGGGCGCATCGCCACGACCTCGAATGCCCCCCGATCAACGAAACTCCGGGCCATTTCCTCGCACAATTTCTTACTGAGGGCATAGGGATCGGTAGGCCGGCGCGGGTGGTCCGCGTCAATCGGCAAATAGTCCGGCGAGATCATCGAGCCGGACAACACCGTATAGCCGACAACAGAGTCGCTGGACGTGATGATCACCCGTTTGACGCCGGCATCCTCTGCGGCCTTCAGCACATTCCAGGTGCCGGTGACATTGGTGTGGATGATCTCATCGCCGGCACCACTCCAGATATTCGGGATTGCGGCGATATGGACGACCGCGTCCATGCCCTCGCAAGCCCGGCGGACCGCATCGGGATTGACGATGGTATCGGCGATATGCGGGATGTTGCTCTTGTCGGGCAACACATCCAGGCCGGAAAGCGTGCACCGCCCTTTCAACTCGTTGATCACATAACCGCCCATCAGGCCGCCGGCGCCGGTCACCAAGACATGTTCGAACTGCATTTTCCACCGTCCCTGCTTTTTGCTCGTCTTTTTCCCGGATTCCCCGAGAAATCAGCCTTCTATCCGGCCCGCACCGACATTCCACCATCAAGCACGATCTCGGTGCCGGTAACGAAACGCGCCTCGTCGGAGGCGAGATAGACCGCTGCATTGGCGGTATCGCGACCATCGCCCATGAAGCCGAGGGGAATGCGGGCCAGACGCTGGGCCAGCAGTTTCTCAACGTCGCCGCCGGCGCGCTGTCCGGCGAGGCGGGCCTCAACCATTGGCGTGTGCAGCTGGCCGGGAACGATGGAGTTCACCCGGATGCCATGCGGGGCGTATTGCATGGCCACGACCTTGGACAATTGGATCACCCCGGCCTTGGTGGCGGCATAGGCGACCTGGGCCGAGCCGGTCCATCTCAGCCCCGAGGTCGAGGCGAGATTGACGATGGCGCCGCTGCCTTGCGCTTCCATCTGTGGCAGGACGTGCTTGCAGGTGAGAAACACGGATTTCAGATTGAGGTCGATCTGCGCGTCCCAGACCTCCTCGGCCATTTCCACCGGCCCGCCCGCAGCGGAGCCGCCGACATTGTTGACCAAAATATCAATGCGCCCAAACCGTTCGATACACGCCGCGACCATGGTCGCTACCGAGGCGCTGTCGGTAACGTCGCAGATATGAGTATGCAGTTCGACGCCAAGCTCGGCGGTGCGCTCCACGGTTTCCTGAAGCGCGGTTTCGGACCGGTCGACAGCGAAGACCTTGGCGCCTTCCTCGATGAACCGATAGGTCGTGGCCCGCCCGTTACCCCAGCCCGGCCCGACGCAGCCGGCGCCGGAGATGATCGCGACTTTATCCTGCAGGCGCTTGGTCATTTTGTGATGTCCTTATCGGTTACTGGGCGGGCGCGAGTCACAAGGAGCCGGGATGACGGATCTGGCGGGAAACTCGCCACCATCAGCCGGCCCAACCGTGCCGCTTGGCATATGCTCCGGTGAAATCGGCGATCTTGTCTTCGAACGCCATGGTCAGGCCAATATCGTCCAGCCCATTGAGCAGCCGATGCTTATCGAAAGCATCGACCTCGAAGGCATAGCTGGTTTGATCCGGACCGGTCAGGCTCTGGGTGTCCAGGTCGATGGCGATCTCGGCGCCCGGGCTTTCGCGCAATTGCCGGCGCAGGGTCGCGCAATGCTCACTCGAAAGCTGGATCGGCAACACGCCATTCTTGATACAATTGTTGTAGTGGATGTCGCCAAAACTTGGCGCGATCACCGAGCGGACGCCGTTGGCGGTTAGCACCGATACCGCGTGCTCCCGCGACGAACCACAACCCCAGTTGATGTCGGCGACGAAGATCCGGCCCTCACGATAAGGCGCACGGTTGTAGACAAAATCCTTCTCCGAGCCGTCGGCGTTAAACCGCAGATCATGGAACAAAATGCGGTCATAATCCAGATCCGTGGAGGAGCGGCGCAAAAAACGACCAGGGATGATCTGATCGGTGTCGCAATTGGCGATATCGATCGGCACCGCGACCGAGGCAAAGGTGGTGAACGGGGTCAAGCCGGGCTTCGACGCCATCATCAGTCCTCCTCGATCAGCGTGCGGACATCGGTAAGCCGGCCGGTTACCGCGGCGGCAGCGGCCATCGCCGGGCTGAGCAGATGGGTGCGACTGCCAGGACCTTGACGACCGCGGAAATTACGGTTGCTGGTTGAGGCCGCGCGTTCGCCCGGAGCCAACATATCGCCGTTCAGGGCGATGCACATGGAGCACCCCGGCTCGCGCCATTCCATGCCCGCCTCGATAAAGATCTTGTCGAGCCCCTCGGCCTCAGCCTGTTTCTTCACTAGGCCGGAACCCGGCACCACCAGGGTGCGGGCCTTGGCGGTTCGCCCTTTGGCGACGGCGGCGGCGGCGCGCATATCCTCGATCCGGCTATTGGTGCAGGCGCCGATGAACACCGTGTCCACCTTGATATCGGACAACGCCATGCCGGGTTTTAGATCCATGTAGTCGAGAGCCGCTTCCATGTCGGCGCGGACCTGCGGATCGGTCTCGCTGCTCGGGTCCGGCACGCGGTCGGTGACCGGCAGAACCCATTGCGGGCTGTTGCCCCAGGTCACCATCGGCGCGATCGCTCCGCCGTCCAGGGTAATTTCCGCATCGAACCGGGCGTCGGCGTCCGAGGTCAGGCCGCGCCAATAGGCCTTGGCTTCATCCCACTTCTCGCCTTGTGGTGCGAAGGGCCGGTCGGCGCAATACGCGATCGTCTTGTCGTCCGGCGCGATGATGCCGAAACGAGCGCCCGCCTCGATGGTCATGTTGCAGACCGTCATCCGCCCCTCCATCGACATCCCGTCGATCGCCGAGCCGGCATATTCGATGGCATAGCCGGTCCCGCCGGCGGCGCCGATCTTTTTGATCACCGCGAGGATGACATCCTTACCGCTGACCCCAAAACCAAGCTGGCCGGTGAGGGTGATCCGCATGGTCTTGGGCGTGCGTTGCCACAGGGTTTGGGTGACCAAAACATGTTCCACCTCGGTCGAGCCGATACCGAAGGCGATACAGCCGAGCGCGCCATGGGTGGAGGTATGGGAGTCGCCACAAACCAGGGTCAGGCCGGGCAAGGTAATGCCCTGTTCCGGGCCAACGACATGGACGATGCCGTGCCGCTCGTCAGCCATCGAGAAATGGTGGAAGCCGAAGTCATCGGCGGCTTGCTGCAAGCCGGCCACGGTCTCGCGCATCTCACCCTCGGGAATGTCCTCGACGGTCTTGGCGGTGGTTGGCACGCTGTGATCGGGAACGCCAAATAATTTGCCCGGCTCGCGCACCGTGAGGCCCTTCGATTGCAGCACCTTAAACAAACGGTGATGCAGATCATGGGTCAGGTGGCGGTCGATATAGAGCAGGGCATTGCCGTCCTCGCGTTCATGGATGACATGCTCGTCCCAGATTTTTTGAAACAGTGTCTTGCCCATGAATACCTTTCAACCGCGTTGGAAACCTGTCCCGTTTGTTTAATGGCCGGCGGGTGAATATCCACGATCTATCGGCAACGGAATGGGGGCGAGAGGAACGACAATCACAGTTCTGCTCGTGGGCGCCCGACAGATCGGATCCCTGGCGAAAGCCGGAGTTGCGGAAAACCGAAGCGGCGGCGGATCTTTACAAGACCGCCAATGATCTGGAACAGTCCTGCTAAAATAAGCCAATGACACAGAGGGAGCGCCAAGCCGATGAAAGCCGCCGTCCTGTACGAGCCGAACACACCGCTGGTGATCGAGGATATCACCGTGCGCAAACCGCAAGCCCGTGAGGTGATGATCCGTACCGCCGTCGCCGGACTTTGCCATTCCGACCTGCATTTCATCGAGGGGCTGTATCCCCACCCGCTGCCGGTCGTGTTGGGACATGAATCCGCCGGCATCGTCGAGCAGGTCGGCTCCGAGGTGACCTATGTGCAGCCTGGCGACCATGTCATCACCTGCCTGTCGGTGTTCTGCGGGATCTGCGAGAACTGCACGACCGGCCGGCCGATGATCTGCAGCAATACCGACGTCAAACTGCCGCCGGGAAAGGCTCGCCGCCTGGAGTGGGACAAGCCGGAACAGCTGCATACCGGGTTTAATCTATCCTCCTTCGCCGAGCAGATGCTGGTGCACGAGAACGCCATCGTGAAAATCCGCAAGGACATGCCCTTCGACCGCGCGGCGCTGATCGGTTGCGCGGTGATCACCGGCTTTGGCGCGGCGGTCAACACCGCCGCCGTCAAGATGGGTGAGACCGTGGCGGTCATCGGTTGCGGCGGCGTCGGCATGGCGGCGGTCAATGGCGCCTTTGTCGCCGGGGCCGGGCGCATCATCGCGGTCGACAACGAAACTACAACTCGCAACCAAGCTTGGGGCGACGGATCTGGTGAATCCCAATGACGGTGACCCCGTCGCCCGGATCATCGAGATGACCAAGGGCGGCGTACACCATGCGATCGAATGTCTCGGGTTGAAGAAGACGGCGGAGCAATCCTTTGAAATGTTGGCCATGGGCGGCACCGCCACCATTGTCGGCATGGTGCCTTTCGGCGAGAAGATCGAGTTGCACGGATTTGATTTCCTGCGCGAGCGCAAGATCCAGGGCTCGTCGATGGGCTCAAACCGCTTCCGGGTCGACATGCCGCGATTGATCGAGCTTTACATGCAAGGGCGACTGCATCTGGACGATTGGGTGTCCGATACGATCAAGCTGGAGGAGATCAACCAAGGCTTCGCCAACATGAAGGCCGGCAAGGTGATCCGCTCGGTGATCGATTTCGGCGTGGCGGCATAGAGCGGCTTGGGACCGCCAGGGGCACCAGAAACAGCAAGGATATCCGGGGCGCCGGGTTTCGACACCTTGCTGATCATCTCCATCGGCGAGCTCGGCACCCATGTGCTGGAGGCGGTGAGCCGGAGCGGGTTGTTCCGGCGCATCGTCGTCGCCAGCCGCTCGGGCCTGAAAGCCCAACAGCGCCTCAACAACGCCTTAATCGGGGCCGGCCTGGACGGCTATTTCCCTCGTTTCGAGGCGGTCGAACTCGATTTCAACGATCCGGCCTGCGTGAAACAGCTTCGGGCGCTTGCTCCCGACGTTATCTTCAGCGCGCCATCGCTTCGCCCCTGGTGGCGGACCGGGGACCCGGCGACTGGCGCGCTGCCTTTCGCCGCGCTGATGAGTCTGCATCTGGCGCCAATGGCGGTGTTGCGCGAGCGGATGGCCGAGGCGGATCTTGACGGCATTTGGATCGCCGCGTCGTTTCCCGATGTGATCAACCCATGCCTCAGTCGCTCTGGATACGGGCCGCATTGCGGGGTCGGCAATGTGCAGGAGCCGATCGCCAAGATACAGGCCGGCGTCGGTCGGGCTCTCTGCATCGATCCACGGGAGGTCGCGATACGGCTCGTCGCCCAGCACGCCTTCGAATATTACGTGATGCGCGAGGAGCCGTCCGATGCACTGCCGCCTTATCAGTTGCAGGTTTTGGCGGCGGGCGAGGACGTAAGCGATCTTGGCCACCAGATCCTGCACGAACCGTTTCCATTTCCCTACGATCTGCATTTCAACCGGGTGACCGCATCAGCTTGCCTTGTCGCGCTTAGGACATTAGCGGCCACAGGGCCGAGCCGGACGCATCTGCCGGGGGTTTTGGGTTTGCCCGGCGGTTATCCAGTGCTCGTAGAGGGCAAACGTCTGCAGCTTGACCTGGCCGAGGGCTGGAGTGTGGAGGCGGCGGTGGCGACCAACACGGCGTCGCTCCCCTGGGACGGCATTGACGCGCTCGACACGGATGGAACGGTTCATTTCACCCAAGAAACCTCTCGGGCGTTGCACGACCTGACCGGCCACGCGATCGAGTCCCTGCATCCAAGCGAGGCCGCTCGGCAGGCGAGATGGATTTTGGATGCGCTGCCGGCGGACCCTTGAAGATTTTTAAATTTCGCGTTTTCCCCACCCCTCACCCCCATTGCTCCGGCCGCCCCCATCGGCCAAACTTCCCGCTACTGGCGTCTCCACCGCCGCCCTCACCACGGAGTCTCATCATGCCCGTCATGACCGGCGGCCAGGCCGTCGTCCGCGCGTTGATCGACAATGGCGTCGATACCGTCTTCGGCATTCCCGGAGTCCAGCTCGACCCGCTTTATGACGCGTTTTACGAGCGCCGGAACAACCTGAAGGTGGTGCACTCGCGGCACGAGCAAGGCGCGGCGTTCATGGCGATGGGCTATGCCCAGGCGACCGGACGCACCGGGGTGTTCGCGATCGTGCCCGGCCCGGGCTTGTTGAACGCGATGACGGCGGTGATCACCGCCAACTCGGCGAACCAGCCGGTGCTTGGAATCACCGGGCAAATCCCCTCGCAGCATATTGGCAAGAATTACGGCATCGCCCATGAGGTCAAGGACCAGCTGGCGATGAGCCGGGGCGTGGTCGACTGGGCTGAGCGCGCCAATCACCCAAGCGAGGTGCCGGCGCTGCTCGACGCCGCTTTTACCCATTGCCATTCCGGGCGCAACAAGGCCGCCCTGTTCGAGATGGCGCCGGATCAGTATTTGGCCTCAGCAGAGGTCGCCCCCCTGCCCGCCGCAACCCCGCGCCCGGCGCCGCAACCCGACGCCGGCTTGCTCGTCGATGCGGCAAAGCGGCTACATGGCGCCAAGCGGCCGATTATATTGGTTGGCGGCGGCGTGGTTGGGGCCGAAGCGGAACTGAAGGCGGTCGCAGAGAAGCTTGGCGCACCGGTGGTGATGTCGCCCAGCGGTCGCGGCGCCTTGTCGGACGAGCATCCGTTGGCTTTCAACCAACTCGCCGGACAGCGCCTCTGGGACGACGCCGATGTGGCGCTGGTGGTTGGCCGGCGCTTTTCGACGCCCGGACTGGCCTGGGGCCGGGCCGGCGAGGTCGCCTTGGTCCGCATCGATATCGACCCGACCCAGATCGTCAAGCCGCGTAAATCCGACGTTGCGCTGCTGACCTCGTCGCAGATCGGTCTTGCCCGGCTTGACGCCGCCTTGTCCGGCTTGGGGCCAAGGCGGACCGAACTATGGGAAGGCGCCGATGCGGTGCGCCAGGAGATCGCCGTTCAGCTTGACGCTTTAGAGCCGCTATCCGGCTATAACCGAGCGGTCCGAGCGGCCCTACCAAGGGACGGCATGCTGTTCGCCGATGTGACCCGCTTCACGGTGTTCAGCCGTTTCGGCATGCCGTTTTATCAACCCCGCAGCTTTTTCATGCCGGGTTTTCAGGCGACCCTGGGCTGGAGCTATCCAGCCGCCCTGGGGGCGAAAGTCGGCTCCCCGCACCGCAAAGTGGTGGCGACGGTCGGCGATGGCGGCTTCGGCTTCACCATGCAAGAACTGGCGACCGCCGTGCTGCACAAGATCCCGGTCACCGTCGTGGTTTTCGACAACAGCGCCTACGGCAATGTCAAAACCATCCAGGTCAACCAGTTCGGTGGTCGCCATATCGCCGTCGATCTGGCCAACCCGGATTGGGTCAAGATGGCCGAGGCCTTCGGCATGAAGGGCGAGAAGGCCGAAAGCGAAGCGCAATTGGAGGAAGTATTGTCACGCCACCTCGCCCTGGATGCGCCGAGCCTGATCACGGTACCGGTCGGTGAGATGCCGAATGTCTGGAGTCTGGTGCGCCGCCCGCCCTCGGCCGGCGGCAGTTGAGGAACGCCCGCGCCGTCAGTCCAAAATCACATGCGGCACGAACCGCGAGCTGTCCTTGGTGATCGGCGAGTCGTCTTCTCGGATGCCCATGCCGCAAGGCTGGCTGGCCACCAGCCAGGAGCCGATAACCGTATGATTACCCTCGAAGACCGGTAGCGGATGCAGCGCCTGGACGATGAAGCCCTCTTCGCCGTAGGGACCTTCGACCGTGAGGGTCTCTTCACCGGGCCGCACCATCTCGACATTGCCGCCTTCGCGGGACAAGAGCGGTTTGCGGACATAGCCGCCTTGCAGATCAGCGGCGCGGGGGTCGTCGGCGAAATAGGCCGGCAACAGGTTGGGATGGCCCTCAAACATCTCCCAGAGCAATGGCAGCAAGCCTTTGTTCGACAGGATCGCGCGCCAAGCCGGTTCAATCACCGTCACGCCGCTTTTCGGCAAGGCGCGGCCAAATTCATCGGCCATCACCCATTCCCAGGGATACAGCTTGAACAAGGTCGAAATGGTCAAGTCATCCATATCCGTCAGGCGACCATCGGCGTCGATGCCGATATCCTCCATGAACAGAAAAGCCGTCTCCAAACCGCCTTGTGCGGCGCATTCCTCGATATAATGAACGGTCCCGGCATCCTCGTCGCTGCCCTTGCAGGAGGCCAGATGCAGCTTCCCAGGGATGCCGAAATTGCGGAACGCCTCGACCATGTTTTCGTGGATGGAATTGTACTGGTCGCAACCCGGCGGGATGATCTCCCGCTCCATCGCCTGTTCCAGCCAGACCCATTGGAAGGCCGCGCTTTCATAGAGCGAGGTCGGCGTATCGGCATTGTATTCCAATAGCTTGGCCGGACCACTGCCGTCATAGGATAGATCCAGGCGGCCATAGAGGTTCTTTTCCTGGTTCATCCAACTGGAGCGGATGTAATCCCAAAACCTCTCGGGGATCGCCAGTTTGCCCATGATCTCCTCGCTATCGAGCGCCCGGGCGACCACCTCGAAGCACATCTTCTCGATTTCCCCGCTGGGATCCTCGATATCGTTCTCGATCTGCTGCAGGCCAAAGCGATAGCAGGCGGTCTCATCCCAATAGGCAGCGCCATAGAGGGTATGAAAATTGAAGCCGAGCGCGTCCGCCTGGGTTTTCCAGTCGTCGCGCTCTTCAATGGTGATGCGTTGCATGAAACAGGCGTTCAGCCGCCGAAGCTGCGGAACCTGCCCGTCGACGCGCGGGCCGCGGATCCGAAACCGCCTCGCTTAATGGTCGAGGTCTTGGTGCTCGGCGCCCGTGCAACTTGGCCGGATACCTTGGAAATTCCGGTCTTGCCCGAAACTTTCTGATTGTCGCCGGTACGGAAATTCTTCGCGTCATCCTTTGAGCGGTAGAGCGGCTGGGTGGCGACGCCGGAACGCCCACTCATCATATTGCCCATCATGTAGCCCATCATCAGCGGCATGAAGACTGAGCCGCCGCTGGTGGTTTTCTGGGGGGCGGTCTCGCATTGCTCGGCGCCGAAATCAGCCTCGCAATCGGCCGCCGAGGTGTATTTCGGCGCGACGCGAACGTGCTCGGCCTGGGCCTGTTTCATGTTCGCCTCGCAGGCATCGAGATTAAATCCATCCTGGGTAGCGCATTGCTCGACTGTCTCGAAGACCGCCACTTCCTCGGGGTTTTCACAGGCCGCCAGGGTAAGCGCGGTCGCGCTCATCAGCGCCAAGGTCAGGGTTCTCGATCGTTTCATGGCATGACGCCTCATACGGACAAATTAAGCGGGCATCCTACGCTAAAAACGGCTCAGCCACAACGCGCCTCGGTGCGCCTGTCAGGGCAATCGGGTGAATTTTCGCGTGACATGAATTGAGCAGTCTGAATCCCTCGAGATCCTTTTG
>JAQBUJ010000037.1 GCA_027623845.1 Pseudomonadota bacterium | reverse complement strand
CTTTGAGCCTATGTTCGCAGCGCCGGACCAAGGTCCTGCGCCCTGAAACGAAGACTGAGGACCGTCCATCATCGGTGCATGGGGAAGCCGGCCATCAGGGCCATCGCGGCCAGTTTGAAGGCGATCGGCAGCCCGCCATAGAGCAAAGCCAATACCAGCACTCCGCTTGCGTCATTGGCGGCCGCGCTATCGGCGCTGAACCCAGCCAGCGCCAGCAGCGGGAAGGACACGCCGACGGCAAGCGCCAGAGCGAGCTTTGTCGCCATGCCCCAGAGAGCGAAATAGAGCCCGGTTCGCGGGGTGCCGGTCACCGCCGCATCCAGGTCGACAACGTCGGCTTGCATCGAGGGCGGCAACGCCAGATCGGCGCCGAGGCAAAACCCCGAGAGGATGCAGATCGCCAGAAAGGGATGGAAATCGCCGGGTCCGAGAAACGGCGCCCAGGCGAAGACCAGACAGGTCACCGCCATCGCGAGGATCCAGGTCCGGTGCTTGTTCAATCGAGCGCTCGCCCAGACCCAAAAGGGCACGCCGGCGATGGCGCAGAGGAAATAGACGAATAACAGAGCCCCGGCCCGGTCCGGCATCGCCAGAACATGCCGCACATAAAGCAGGAATAACGTCGCCGGCAGGCCATTGGCAATGCCATTCAGCAAATAGGCGGTGATCAGGCGGCGAAACGCCCGGTTGTTTGCCAGTGCGTGAAACCCTGCTGTCCATTTGCTCATCGCCTTGGCCTGGCGATGGAGCGGCTCGTGCGGTTCCATGGCCGGATCGGCGACGTTAAGACAAGCGATCAGGCTGGCCGCCGGCAAGGTGACGAGGAGCCCAATCGCCAAGACCCATAGAACCTGACCGAGCGCGCCATCTCCCTGGTCCTCGACACCGATCAGGAGAGGCACCGACGCCGCCATCAAAGTGCCGATGACGACGAACACCTCACGGGCGCCGGTCACCCGCGAGCGGTCATGGTAATCGCTCGACAATTCGGCGCCCCAGGCGGCATAGGGAAGCTGGATCATCGTCCAGCCAAGATAGAGCAGCAGGCTCCAGATCAGCAGGTGCACCACACCGGCGCTCTCGGGGGGGACGAACAGAAAATATATCGACAGACAAAGGATCGGTAACGAGGCCAGGACCCAAGGGCGTCTACGGCCAAACCGCCCGCCGGTCCGGTCGCTCAGAACGCCGATCAGTGGGTCGGTCACCGCATCCCACAATCGGGCCAGCAGCAGCACCAGGCCGACCGTCGCCAGATCAATGCCGATAGTTTCGGCATAAAAGGTCGGCAGATAGATGAAAAGCGGCAACCCGAGCACGGCCAGCGGTAGGCCCGGCAAGCCATAAGCCAGCAGAACCCGCACCGGAACCGCAGCCGATGCCATCAGGCGTGTTTCAGAACGATCTGCCGCACGTCGATATGTCCGGCCAGGAAGCCGCCTTCGCAATAGGCGAGGTAATACAGCCACATACGGCGAAAGCGCTCATCGAATCCCTGTTCGAGGATCGCTGGCCAAGCCTCAAGAAAGCGGCTCCGCCAAACCGCCAGGGTGCGGGCGTAATCCAGGCCGAAGCCGTCATCGGCGATGGCCGTGAGATTGGCTTGGGCGAACCGGGACACTAACTTGGACGGGCTTGGCAGCATGCCGCCGGGAAAGATGTATTTTTGGATGAAATCCGGGTTCGCTCGGTAACTCTCGTAAATCGCGTCGTCGATGGTAATCACCTGCAAGGCGGCGCGTCCGTCGGGGGTCAGGCGGTCTCGCAGCGTGGCGAAATAGGTCGGCCAATAAGCCTCGCCCACCGCCTCAAGCATCTCGATAGAGGCGATGCGGTCGTACGTCTCCGAGACATCCCGATAGTCCTGTAGGCGAATCTCGATCCGATCGGAAAGGTTTTCCGCCGCGATCCGCTTCAGCGCTTCGTCGCGCTGCTCGGTGGACAAGGTGATGCCAACGACCTTGACGCCATAGTCGCGCGCCAGCAGCCGGGCAAACCCTCCCCAACCACAGCCGATTTCGAGCACGGTCTGACCGGGATGCAGGTCCAGTTGATCCGCCAAGCGGCGATATTTGCGCATCTGGGCGGCTTCCAGATCTTCGTCCGGAGCGCTGAATATCGCCGAGGAATAGGTCATCGTCGGATCAAGCCAGTGGGCATAGAAGGCGTTGCCGATATCATAGTGGTGGCTGATGTTGCGCTGGCTGCCGGTTTTTGAGTTGCGGCGATGGAAATGCCCGATGCGCCGCGCCGCGCGGCCGAGCCAGTGACCGTCGATCGCGCGGGAAATATCGTCGCGGTTGCGGGCGCATAGCTCGATCAGGCTGGTGAGGTCGGGGCTTTCGCAGTGGCCATCCATATAGCTTTCGGCAAAGCCGAGATCACCGCCGAGCAGCAAACGTTTAACGGCGCTCTGGTCGCTCAGGTGAACTTCGGCCCGAGGCCCCGTATGGGGGCCGGCGAATTCGAATCGCCGCCCGTCTGGCAAAACAACCGTCAGCGAGCCTCTTTGTAATCGGCGCAGCGCGAAGAACGCCAGCCGGGTCCACAATGTCGGCTTGCTCGGCCCAGCGGCAGTCGCACTCCCGGCAGCAGTCGTACTCGTGGTATTGGCTGTCCAATCGGTCGGACTCATCGCACTCGATACTCCGCGTGATCAGTGAGTAGCATGGTTGGCTACACCGGGTTCGTCCTTAACATTCTCGGCGTCGATAATCGAAACCTCTTGGGCCGGCGGCGGCGGCCGGGAGTGGTAACGGGCGCCCTTAATCCATAACTTCAGCGCTTCCCAATGAATGCCGACCATGATCTTTAGCGTCATTAAAGGATAGACCACCAGGATGGCCAAGAGCGCTCTGTCGTCAAGCGCGCCGCGCCGCGCCGTGTGTGTCGCCAGCAGCGTTTCACCATCGCTGAGGGATTGGCGGATCAGGATCGATAGTTTGTCGCGCGGCTCCTTCAAGCGGAAGCGATAGGTGGCCGCCATGTCGAGAAAGGGCGAGACATAAAACGCTTTTTCGCAGGTTTGAACGATCGGTTGATCCCCCCGTCGGCCTTCGGCGACCGGAATCAGGTAGCCGTGCTGCTGTCCAAAAGTATTTTTCACCTCATAGAGCATGACGCGCAGCTGCGCGTCGCCATCATAGCAAAAATATACCGTAAGAGGATTGAAAGCATAACCGAGGATGCGCGGAAAGCAGTGGGTGAGGATGCGGTATTGCGTGGGATCGAACCCGGCTTGGCCGAGATGCTTGTCGATCCAGGGCCGCACTGCCTCGCCATCGCGAGCCCCATGGTCGCGGTCATGATAACTGAACAGGTTCCAGGCGTTGTGTGAGAATAGTTTCAGCCGCCCTGCCAGAGCCGGTATTTCGTCGAGATCGAGGAGCAGAGAAAACACCCGATAGACGAACCGGTGGCGCAAAGGTATCAGGCGCCGATGCATGACCTCGCCCCTGTAAATACAGGATACCGGCCCGCATTGACGATCGATCCCCATGCTCAGTCGCCCGCCGCCGCCAAGGACTGTTCACTTGTCGTCACCTGTTCACTCGACGCCACCTGTTCGCTCGGTTGCGGCGGGATCTGGTTTGCCGGCCGGACCGACGTCTCCCAGGGAATTTTGGCGCCCAAGGCTCGGGCGACGGCGATGCCGGCCTTCAATCCGTCCTCGTGGAAGCCGTAGCCGCAATAACTGCCGCAAAACCAAGTTCGGTTCCGGCCTTGGATCGTCGCCAGGCCATCTTGCGCGGTGATCGCGGCTTGATCGAAGACGGGGTGTTCGTAAGACAATGTTTCGAACACAAGCTTCGGGTCCGGCGCTTGCAAGGGATTCATGGTGACGAAAAGTGGGTGGCGTTGGTCGATATTCTGTAACCGATTCATCCAATAAGTAAGCGAGACGGCTTGATCGAGGCCGCTCGCGTCGCGGGCCAGATAATTCCACGACGCCCAGGCGCGTCGCCGGCGCGGCATCTGGCTCGGGTCGCGGTGCAGGACCGCCGTGTTGGTCTGATAGGTGAAGGCCGAAAGCAGATTTCGCTCCTGGTCGGTCGGGTCGTCGAGCATGGCCAAGGCCTCGTCGCCATGCGAGGCGATGACCACATGATCGAACAGCGTGCGCTCGCCAGCCTTGTCTGTCACCAGGACCCCGGTATCCAGTCGTTCCACCGACTGTACCGCATTATCGAGCCGTATTTTACCTTCGAGGGCTTGCGCCAATGTTTCGACATAGACCCGGGACCCGCCGGTCACCGTGTGCCAGGCGGGGCGGTTGGTGAGATTGAAAAGCCCATGATTGACGAAGAACCGCACGAAGGAGCGTACGGGAAACGCCAGCATGGTTTCCATCGGGCAGGACCAGATCGCCGCGGCCATCGGCAGCAAATGATGCACCCGGAAAGCGGCTCCATAGCCCTCGCGCTCAAGATAGGCTCCCAGGCTGAGATCCGCCGTGGCGTCATCGTCCAGCGCTGCCGGCGCGGTTTTATAGAATTTGACGATGTCGCGCCACATGGCCCAGTACCATGGCTTGAGCAGATTAATCGGCTGTGCGGCCGCTCCCCGGAGCGAGCCCTCGTATTCCAACGCACCGCCGGCGACCGATACGCTGAACGACATGTCGCTGGTCTCGGTCGGGACGCCGAGATGGGCGAACAGGCTGATCAGGTTTGGATAGGTTGCCTCGTTGTAGACGATAAAGCCGGTATCGACAGCGATGCGCTGGCCGCCGTGATCGATCTCGAGCGTGTTGCTGTGGCCGCCCAGACGCGGATTGCGCTCGAACACGGTAACGTCATGGTCGCCGGCCAACAGCCAAGCCGTGCTTAGCCCGGAAATGCCCGACCCTATTACTGCGATGCGCATGAGTATCCTTGCTCTCAATCCCTAACCGACCCGCGTAGCACACTCTCCCAGGCCACCCAAGACCGATGAACGCCGCGACACCTCCCTAGGTGCGTTAGCGCACGTCGATCGGATCAATGCGCGCCTGCCTGCGGGACTGTTTCCAGGGCAATCCGAGAGGCGATTAGCGCCGAGTGGGCAAAGCGGTGCACTTTGTTGGGGCCAAGAAACAAAATCTCGAAGCGGCGGCGGAACAATTGGCGGATTTGCGGGGCGGTCACATCGAGCCCGCCGGTGAAGGCGCCGAACGAGGGCAGCATGAGCCGGTGGCCATCGGTGATGAAGCACCGCCCGGAAGCGCTTCTGCCGCGTAACTTTACCCGGGCTTTGGGGTGAAAATGGCCGCTGACTTCTCCAGTTCCGCTTCCGAGGCCAGCCGCCGCCTGATGGCGCAAGACCAAGGGTCCGAGCACCAGGTCGACCATTGAGCGTCCGCCCCAAAGCGGATCGGGTTTGGGGTCGTGATTGCCGGTGATCCAAATCCAGTCATACCGCTCGGTCATGGCGCGAATCCGATCCAGCGCCTCGGCGGCAATCCGGTCGCCGGCCCCTTGGTCGTGAAAGCTGTCGCCAAGACAGATCACCTGATCCGGTTGCCGGCGCTGCAACAACGCGGCGAGCCGGTCGAGGGTCGCGTTTGTGTCATAGGGCGGCAACGGCGCCCCGCGAGCGGCGAAGGCCGAGCCTTTCTCGAAATGCAGATCAGCGACGATCACGGCTTTGCGTTCAGGCCAAAATAACCCGCCGGATGGATCGGCTGTAAGGACGGCGCCGTTGAGGGTGACAGTGGTCATGCCGGTACTGTTGGGCGCACCGGCGGGATGGTCAAGGCTGTCCCTGCCGGGGCGTCGTTGGTTCGATCAAGTCAGACTTTTTCGAGTTTCGGTGCCGGCTGGGCGGTCGCCGAGGCTGTTGCAACCGCTCCCTCGCTCTCGCCCAGGCCTGGCATGGCGGCGCTGATCAGGCCTTCTTCAACCGCCTTGATTTGCAGCGCCAGGTATTTCGAATAGATCCGTACATGCGGCAGGCCGCCGGCGGTGAACCAAAGGCCGGGTTGTTCGGTGCGGCGCCACATGTTGCGTTGCTCGCCGCCCTCGTCGAAGCCCCAGACCGTGCCGATGCGGTCCGCCACCTCGTCTCCCAGATAAAGCCGCACCACATCCTGCTGATTTTTATAGCCGGTGGCGGTGACCAGCAGGTCCGCCTCGACAACCCGCCCATCCTTGAGCAATACCCCCTCGGGCACGAAACGCTCGATGTCCGTGTACTGCAGGAGGCCGATGTCGCCGCTGACGATCAAGTCCGAACAGCCGACGTTGAAATAGTAACCGCCGCCGCGCCTGAGATATTTCATCTGATAGCCGGTATCGTCCGGCGCCCCGTTGTCGAGGACGAAGCCGCGCGCGGTCAAACCGTCCAGGAGTTTCTTGTCGGCTTTCTGCATCGCTGCTGCGGCGATCTGGTAACCCTTGACCAAAACCGGGTAGGGCGAGGCCGTCGCCAGCAGGTCGCAATCCTCCAGCGGCGGCCCTTCGGTATACATGCCGTAGACCGTCTGCGCCTGAGCCAGGCTGACGATCAGGGTGGAATTGCGCTGGACTATTGAGACGTCGGCGCCGCTGGCGTGCAAGTCCTGGGCGACGTCATGTCCGCTGTTGCCGGTGCCAAGCACCAGCGCCTTGCGGTCTTTCCAGGCATGGCCGTTCGAATATTGGCTTGAATGCATGACCGTACCGGCGAAGCTATCAAGACCCGGCAGGTCGGGGCGAACTGGAATCGCGCTGACGCCGGTTGCGAAAATCACATGGCGGGGCCGCATGATGCGGGTCGAGCCGTCTTGGCGGCGCAGCGAGATTTCCCACCGGCCAGTGGTCTCGTCATGGGCGCCATGGACGATCTCGGTGCCGGTCCAGACGTTGATTTCCATGGTCTCTACATAAAATTCGAACCAGTTGGCGATCTTGTCTTTGGGGATGAAGACTGGATAATTTTCCGGGAAACGCATGTAGGGCAGGTGGTTGATGTAAACCTCATTGTGCAAGGTCAGCGAATGATAGCGCTTGCGCCAGGCGTCGCCGACCCGCTCGTGACGGTCGACCACCAGGGTGTCGACGCCAAGCTGGCCGAGACAGGCCGCGATGCCGAGACCGGACTGCCCGCCACCGATAACCAACACCGTTGGGTCCTGATCTTCATAGGTCAGTTTGTCGAGCCGGTGGTCGAGCCAGTTCTTACCGCCGAACTCGCGGGAATAGGCTTGACCGCCCGGCCGGCGAGGACCGTTCAATTCCTCATGGCCTTTGATCTCGTCCAGGGATGTCAGCAGCACCCAAGCGCGCAACGCCGGCGCCGCCGGGGCGTCCGGAACTAGGCGCAGGACACCGCTGGCGCGGCCCATCGCGGTATCGAAGGCGAAGATTGCTTCAACCACCTCGCGCCCGGCGCGGGTCACGATGCGCGGCGGCGTGCGGTCGGGGGCTATTGTGAAGTTCGCAGGTTGAATGGTATCGAGCGTGTTTCTCAGTGTGCCGGCGATGGCGTCCACCCCGGTCATCGTTTCGATGTGCCAGCTGAATGCCAACAGATCGCGCCAATGACCGTCCGCTAGAAAAAGCCCGGCGGCGGCATCGATATTGCGCTGTGTCAGAGCGGCGTCGAATTGCGCCAGCCAATCGCGGGTGACCGCTTCGGCATTCATATCACTCAATTTCAGAGCCTCGGTCATCGATTTGTCGCCCCTGTTGCCCGCCATTCACCATGGGTGTGCCTTGGCAAGGTAGCTTGGCGGATGGTTCTGTCCAGATTCCAGCGCAAAATTCGGCGACCAATCACCCTCGCGATGGCATTGCTCTTCGGGTTATGGCGGCATTGTGATCCGCTTAGAACATCAGTCATTATCGCCTGGGCGTCTTGCACAGCGCTAACCGCATGAAGATAGTGGCCTTTCAATTCAGAGGGAGAAGATCCATGGCGAGTCACGCGACCGGCGACGGAGGCATTCCGCCAAGAGACGCGGCGCAGCGCGGATTGACGCGGATCATGACCCTTGGTGGCGCCTATGGCACCCGCAATTACACCGTGAAGGGTTTGCGAGACCAAAAAGGTAAGCGCGTGCTCTGCGAGACCTTGCCTTTCTCCGTTGAAGAAGCCGCTGCAGCCGAGGAAGCCGGTATCGACACGATGAAGGTGCGTTTCGATCCGAAAAACCCCGATTCCGCCGCCGCCATTCGCGCCGCCGCGCCGAACACGTTCATGGCGTTCTCGGTGCCACTCCTGGCTGCTGCAACGGCGGATGAAGCCGTGCGTCTTGGCTATGACGCGATGGCGATTGGCGCCGATGCGATCATGTGTCAATGGGCCCCCAGGTTCGTCGCCGCCGCCGCCGAAGCCGGTATTCCGATCCAGGGCCATGCCGGCCTGGTGCCGAGGAAAAGCACCTGGACCGGCGGCCTTCGCGCCGTCGGTAAGACCCTCGATGAGGCGATGTGGGTCTACCAAGAGATCAAGGCGTTGGAGAATGCCGGCGCCTATGCGGTCGAGGTTGAAGTTATTCCCGAGGCGCTTTTGACCGAAATCAGCAAGCGGACCACGCTGATGACCTCGTCGATTGGCGGCGGCAGCGGCGGCGACATCCAGTTCCTGTTCGCCGAAGATATTCTCGGCAATGATCCGCCGCCATACCCCCGGCACTCCAAGCAGTATCGCAATCTCTACAAGATGAAGCAGGAGATGCAGGCGGAGCGCGTGGCGGGGTTCAAGGAATTCGTCGCCGACGTCCAGCAAGGCCGCTTTCCGGCGGCGGAGCATGTCATCAAGGCCTCGGACAGTCTGGTTGGTGATTTTCTCGCCGCCGTGGAGGCCGACGGTTAAGCAACGCTGCGGGGGCGTCTGGCCCGGCCGGAAATCGAGGGCGGCGTCAGATCGGTAAAGCGCCCTGGGTCTCGCCGCCCATGGCCTCGGCGATCAACGCGTCCTCGGCTTCGTTCAGCAGGGTTTCCAGGGCGCCGCCATGGACGCTTTCCCGGCCGATCTCCAGCAACACCGGCACCGCTAGCGGTGAGACCCGGTCAAGCACGCGGATATCGATCTTACCCTGCACCCGGACCAACAATTCGCCGAGGCGCCGGATATCCGTCAGGCCGCGCGCGGCGTCGGCGCGGGTGGCGCGCAACAGGATATGATCCGGCTGGTGCTGTCGCAGCACATCGTAGATCAAGTCGGCGTTAAAGGTTACCTGACGGCCGGTCTTCTCATGGCCGGGCAGTTTGCGCTCGATCAGCCCGGCGATCACCGCGACATTGCGGAAGGTCCGTTTCAGCAGACTGGATTCCGCCATCCAGCTTTCCAGATCGTCGCCCAGCATGTCCTGATCGAGCAAAGCGTCGATATCAACGGGTGGCTGTAGGCTCCAGACGGCAATGACATAGTCGGTGGCGACGAAGCCCAATGGATCAAGACCGGCGCGCTCCATGCGTTTGGTCAGCAGCATGCCCGAAATGGGCTCCAATAGGTTGCGGTGCACATCGACGGCCAACGCCTTCAATGGAGAGATGTAGAGGGTGTGCAGGCCCCGTGCCGGCGTCTCGGCCAAATCGGCCAGACTGGTCAGAAACCCGCCCAGCGTCTTACCGCCGCCGGTCGGTGCGATCAGCAAGGCCGACCGACCGTCGCGCGCGGCCGCCATCATCTCCAGTTGATGGCGATGCGGCGTCCAGCCCTTGGCTTCGAACCACCCGGCCAGCCACGCCGGCAGATCGAGCAGATCCCGCGGATTCGGCAGATCCGGCAGATCCGGCAGATCCGGCAGGGCTGGTTGTTTGGCGCGGGTCGCTGCCGGTTTGGCCATCACCTGTTGCTTTTCCGCTGGCTTTGCGGGGTTTGGATTAGTCGCCGGGGTACCAGGACGGCTCGCGCTTCTCGGCGAAACTGGCGAGGCCTTCCATCGCCTCGTCGGTCTGGCGTTTGGCGGCGTGCATTTGGACCAGCTCCTCGAAATACGCATCGGTGACCAGCAACCCGGCATCGTTCAGGGTCGCTCGCTTGGTCTGGGCTATGGCGTTCGGGGCGGCCATCAGTAAATTGGTGATCACCGGTGCCGCCGCCGCGTCGAGGCCCCCGGTCGGGCAGACCTGATGCACCAAGCCCAGTTCGAAAGCTTTGGCGGCATCGAACCGCTCGCAGGTCAGGGCATAGCGACGGGTATTGCGCGATCCGATGGCGGCGTTCAACTGTGGAATGATCACGCTGGCCATAACGCCCCAGCGCGTTTCGGTGATCGAGAACAAGGCATCCTCGCTGGCGATCACGATGTCGCAGGCCGCCGCGATGCCGGTGCCGCCGCCAAAGCAACCGCCGTGAATCAGCGCCACGGTCGGCTTCATGATTTCCGTCAGGCCGCGGATCGCGCTGGCGGTGCTCCGCGAAACCGCCACGTTCTCAGCCGGCGAGAGTTTGCCGATCTCTTTCAGCCATTTCAGATCCGCGCCAGCCTGAAAATGGCGGCCGTTGCCGCGAATGACGATCACCCGGACCGCGTCGTCGGCGGCGCACTGGGTGACGCCGTCGATCATCGCCTGGATCATCTCGCTGTTATAGGCGTTGTTCACCTCGGGCCGGTTGATGGTGACGGTGGCGACACCGCGGTGGTCGACGTCGAGAAGGACGACAGGATCGGACATGGTAAGCTCCGGTTGCTAAGGACGAATTGCAGACCCGAACCTAGGCCGGCTGCCCCGCCCGAGCAACCATAGGAAGCCAGATGGCGGGAGCCCTGTTCCTCGTGAAATTGGGAAGCCTTGGTTCAATGCAGACGGGGTCGCGGCATCGGCGATAAATTCGGCTTTTCACGCGCGTTTCGGGCTGGCGTGGCGGATAGTTGGCGGATATGGTCCGCCGCCATGAGCAAGAACCCGACGAAAATTGATCATCCCGCGGGGATCGCCGCGCGTATTCGCGAGATCTTGGAAGCCGAGGCCGAAGCGATACGGGCGGTATCCGTCGATGAGTCCTATGCGGACGCCATCGACCTGCTGCTGCGTTGTCCGGGTAAAATCGTCGCGACCGGCATGGGCAAGGCAGGGTTCGTTGCGCGAAAATTCGCCGCGATTCTAAGTTCGACGGCTTCTCCGGCGGTCTTTATTCATCCCGCCGAGGCGGCGCACGGCGATCTCGGTATGCTTGCCGATGGGGATTGCATTGTCGCTTTTTCGACCAGCGGTAAAACCCGCGAGGTGCTGGAATTCATCGAGCTGAGCCGACACATGAAGGTTGGCGGGGTTATCGGGATCACCTCGCATCGGGATTCCGGCCTGCGTGACTTGTCGGACGTGATTGTCGACATGGGGGTAATCGCCGAACCCTGCTCGTTGGGCATGACGCCGACCGCGAGTATGGCGGTAATGGCGGCGGTGGGAGACGCATTGGCTCTGGTGCTGATGGAGCGCAAAGGCGTCACGCGCGAAGAATATGGCCTGCGCCATCACGGCGGCTATCTCGGCAAGCGCGCCCGCACGGACAACCTGCCGAAGTGACCCGGCGGCGCGGCACTGGCGGGCTGGGTGAGATAAGGGTCAATCGGACGTCAACACGCGCAGGCCTCGCGCCTCATGGCGCCACCCGGGTTCCCAACGCCACCCGCACCCCGCCAATCAAGGCGATGGCGATCGCCGGCGATAAACCAATATAGATCCAGAACGCCACCGTGCGGGCGGCCTCCACGGTCAGGTCATGGGCAAAGCCATGGGCGTTGGCGACCAGACCGGCGGCGGCCGAGCCGAAGGCGATCCCGATCGATTGCATGGTCGGCATTACCGCGGTGACCCGGTCCCTGTCGACTTCGCCGGCGGCTTCCAGCACGAAGCGCCCGATATGACCCCACGCAAGGCCAATGCCGAAGCCAAGTGTCGCGATCGCGGTGACCGCGGCCCAAAGCGGCCCATCCGGCAGATAAAATCCGACGCCCAAGACGCCGGCGCCGGTGATCGCCGGGCCGATGGCGCAGGCAAGACGGCTTCCGACCCGACCGATTCCGGAAAAAACAATGGCCGCGAAGGTCCAAAGCATCGATTGTGCGGTAACGATATAGCCGGTGCTAATGACCGGGATATCGTGGATGACCCGAAACAGCAGCGGGCCATAGATCGCTGTC
>JAQBUJ010000036.1 GCA_027623845.1 Pseudomonadota bacterium | reverse complement strand
TGGTTCGGGCGAATATTTTCGGCTTTGGGACGCCGCAGGGCGCCATTGATGAGAGCGAACAACGCTACGGGCTGCATGGCGGTCTGGTTGAGACATCGCTGATGCGGTTGATCCGCCCCGATCTGGTGCGCATGGACTTGGCCCGTAATTTCGCCTCATGGGACGCGAGTGTCGTCGCCCGGTCGAAAACCTTGACGGCTGAGGGAGCGGGCATCGGTATCGGATGGTTGGCCGAGGACCTGAACCCCGCCGGGGTCACCGGCGATGCGGCGGCGGCGACGGCGGCGCTCGGTGAGCGGCTGCTGACCCATTATGGCGCCGGTCTGGCGAGCCTTCTGAAAGATGTTGCGGCGCTTGAATTGCCAAATATTAAAGAAAGTTAGGGGCTCGGATGATTGAGGACTCGTGGCATAAACTGCTGGAATATGTCGCCGCTGGCCGGGCCGCGGATAAGGCGGCGGGACGCGGCGCCAATGCCGGCGACTCGCCGCCGCTCCGGGTGGCGCCGGGGCAAACCATCGCTAGTATCATGGATCCTCTGCATGGCAATTGTTACAACCGCATCGCCGCCGCGTCGTTGGCTGGCCCGCTGGTGATCGCCCAAATCGGCCAGAGCCTGGATGGACGGATAGCCACAGAGTCCGGCGACTCTCATTACATCAACTGCCCCGAAAGTCTGGACCATCTGCATCGGCTGCGCGCGCTTTGCGATGCGGTGATCATCGGCGCTTCAACCGCTGATATGGATGATCCTCAGCTAACCACGCGACGGGTCGAGGGACCGGACCCGGTACGCGTGGTGGTTGATCCGAGTGGACGGGTGCCCGGCGCCAGGAAAGTGCTGAGTGATGGCATGGCGCCCAGCCTGTTGATAACGGGGCCCGGAACGCCGGAAGCCGCGGCGGAGGACTACACCCGGGTCGAATTGGTTTTGGAGAATGGCGGCATCTCGCCGCCGGCGCTCCTGGCGGCGTTGCGGGACCGCGGGCTCGGCACGATCCTGATCGAGGGTGGGGCGAACACGGTCTCGCGGTTTCTTGCCGCCGGCGTGGTCGACTATCTCCATGTATTGGTGGCGCCATTGATCCTAGGGTCGGGACGGGCCGGCCTCCAGCTCCCGGTGATCCAACGAGTCACTGAGGGTTTTCGCCCGCAAACCCGGACCTACCAGCTCGGCGCCGATATTCTGTTCGACTGTGATCTTCGCAGTTCCGCTTAGGTCGGTGGGATCGCCAATAGGTCGCGATGTCCGACGACGATCCTGAGGCCCGGTGTCGCCAGGCGTCGCGCCCGCCAATCGTCGATCGGCGCGGTGAGTCCGGGCGCAATTTCCTTGGCAGCCGCCGCCCAGCCATCCAGCAGGATCGCGATTCCCGGTGCATCCCGGCCCATCGCTAATGTCCAATCACTGCGACGAACCGTTACAGACCACCCGGCTTGCCGGGCGCACGTGGCCAATGCCGCCGTTGCATGGGGGCCGAGGGCGGAGCCGAAGCCCTTGTCGGTCCGTTGATGCCGGTTCACCAAATCGCCGATCACCGCATCGAGCCGGTCCGGGGGATCAAGCGCCAAGCGTCCATCATAAGTGAGACCGGCCAGCACGGCGGTTCCCTTCACGCATAGGGCCTGCCAGAACCGGTCGAGCCAGGCCTGGGAAACCAAGTCCAACAGGGCCGAGGCGGTCACTAGATCGCTGACGCCAATCAGCGGCGCAAGGCCCGCCGTCGCCAGATCCGCTTGCTGCAGGGTCACGCCGGGGCGGCTGTCGCCCGGGGACGCTGTGCCGGCGATATCCAGCAGCAGCGGATCGCCATCGACCAGCCGCCACGCGACAGGCGTTTGCAGCCGGGTGTCGAGATAGCGCATCGTGCTGCCGGTACCGCAGCCAAGATCGAGGATGTTGAGCGGCGCTGTCGCTCGATCGGGCAGTCGGTTTTGCCAATCCCGGAGCGCGGCGAGAACCTCCGGTGACCGGGCTTGATGATCCCAAGGTTCTCGTTTCGCCAGCCAATCGCCGGTAAAGCCGCTCATCTTGCCTCCACCAAGGCATCAACCGCTTCGATGAACGCCTGCCCGGCGACCGGCCAGCTTGGCAGTGCGCGTGCGGTGGTACGGGCCGCGATGCCGGCGCGCTGGCGGGCGGCCGCATCGCTCAGAAACCGCCGCAAGATCGCCGCCAGGGTCGCTGCGTCGCCCGGTACGTGGAGCGCGCCGGCGTCCTGCGGCACGGTCTCGGGTATGGCGCCGGCCAATGTCGAGATGATTGGCAGGCCGTGGGCCATCGCTTCACTCAACGCCATGCCGAAGCCTTCGTGATGCGAGGGCAGGACGAAAATATCCGCCGCGCGGTACTGTTCGTCGCGTTGCTCGGCGCTGACTTCACCGCAAAACCGGACCCGGTCGGACAGCCCGAGCCGCGTCGTCATGTCGTGGAGCTTGGCGGCAAAGTCGCGGTCACGGACGCCGCCGACCAATTCCAGACACCAGTCCAGATCAAGCAGCCTGGCGAGCGCCGTCAGCAGGGTGTCCTGGCCTTTGCGGGGGCTGAGCGAGGCGACGCAAAGCAAGCGAAGCGGCTGGTCGCTGCGGCGATCTTGCGGTGGTTTCGCGACCGGTTGGTCAAGGCCGGGAATCACCACCCGTATCCGGTCCGAGCACTGTCCGAGACTTGCCAATCGTCGGGCGGTGGAGGGGCTGGTTACGATGCAGCCGGCGGCGCGCTCGATGGCCCGGCGTTCGGCGTCCAACAAGGCGCTCGCCCCTTCCGGCGTCAAGCCGGTCTCGTCACCCAGCAGGTGATGGATCAGCGCTACCAGCACCGGGTCTCCAGGGATCGCGCCGTCATGGCCGGACAACGCGGTCAAGGCGAGCCCGTCGATAACCAAGGCGCCGCGGCCGCAAAGCCCGGCGAGGCGCAGCGCCGCCGCCTGGAGATGCCCAGGGTCGGGGTGCGGATAGGCGCCCTCCAAACAGATCAGATCACCCAATCGTCCGGCTTGGCGCAAGGCGCCGGCCATGTGCCGGTCATAGATGAACCCACCGGTCAGGGTGTCGATGGGGCCGGGGACCACCAAATGGATCGGTGGTCGGTCCGGCCCGGTTCCAATCACCCTAGCGCTCCCTCATAGGAGGCCCAGGCGACATGGGATTCGTGCAACGAAACCTTGAGCGCCTCCAGGCCGCCGGCGTGGGGCCCGAGTTTCCCCTCGGCGATCGCGGCGGCCATGCGCTGGTGAATGTCGCGGGCCAGGAACTCGGTCGTGGTGTTGGTGTCTTTGAAAGCCTCGATATCGTCGAGGTTCTTGTAGTTATAGATCGCCAGCAACGCCTTCAGCGCCTCATGGGCCAGACCGATATCGACGACGATATTATCGGGATCGAGTTCGCGGCGGCGAAACTCCATATCGACAACGAAGGTGGCGCCATGCAGCGCCTGGGCCGGCCCGAAGACGGCGCCTCGGAAGCTATGGGCAATCATGATGTGGTCTCGAACGGTCACCGTGAACACGGGCAGGCCTCCAATCGGCGAAAATTCAACGGGCGCTGTCATTCAGCGTTTGACGAAGCCCATCATCGATAGACGATGCGATGACATAAGGCGGCGAGCCGGCCATCGGCAAGCGCCGGCATGGTTCGCGGCAGATCCTCGAACCGGCTTTCGCCCCAGACCAGGGCGTCCAGACGTTTGTCGCAGAGCAATTCCAGCGCCCGGTCGAGCCGGCGGGCATGGCTCCAGTTCCGTCGTCTGGAGGCGGCGACATGGCCGACCTGCGAGGATTGGAGAGTCAGGCGGCGGTCGTGACAATCCTCCCCCAGTGGGAGGTTGACGCGCTGACTTCCATACCAGCTCAATTCGATGACCCGGCCTTCGAAACCGGCGATCTGCAACGCCGTGCGCAACCCGTCGGGGGAGCCGCTGGCATGAATGATAAGGGGATAGGCCGCATCGTCGGATGGTTCGCTGAGGAAGGTCAGACCCAGCGCTCGCGCCGTCTCGGCCTTGGCGGGATCGATATCCAGGATCTCGACATCGGCGCCCGCAAGGCGCTTGGCGAGATAGGCGCAGAGCAGCCCAACCACCCCGGCGCCGATCACGCACACTTGATCGCCGCGACGGATGCGCGCGTCCCATAGTGCGTTGAGCGCGGTCTCCATATTGGCCGCCAGCACCGCCCGAGCCGGCGGCAAACGAGCCGGCAGCCGCCGCGCCGCACTGATCGGTATTGCGAAGAGGTCCTGATGCGGATAGAGGCAGAAAACCGATCGGCCAACCCAGTCATCGGGACCCTCAATGACCTCTCCGACCGTGCTGTACCCATATTTAACCGGACCGGGAAAATCGCCGGTCTGGAACGGGCAACGCATCCGCTCAACCATTTTCGGCGGCACCATGCCGCGAAACACCAGGGTTTCGGTGCCCTTGCTAATCGCCCCGTGACTGGCCCGGACCAGCAATGTCCCCTCGTCGATTGGCGCCAACGGCTCAGGCCGGATCTCGCCCCGGCCCGGCTCGACCACCCAGAAGGCGCGCGCGTCACGCGGCTGATCTCGTACCTGGCTTTGTGTTTGAGCCGTCGGTTTCATATCCGAACGCGTTCCCTGCCTGATCTCTGCCGCCGAACGAGTGAGCGGTTGCGGCAAGTAGTGCCCGCCCCGATAGAATCCTACAAGCCCGGCCCTACAAACCCGGCCCTACAAACCCGGCGCAGGATTATCCGCCGCGATACTCTCTGCGTTATCCTGTGCGGCATTCGTCATTTAACAGCGAGGAATTCGATCATGAGCCGCCTTCCCTCCGTCATGGCCAGAGCCGCCCTGCTGTTCGCTATGGTCGCGGTCATTGCCATGCCCCAGAGCGCTCGCAGCGAGCCGGCCCGTTATGTGCTGGACCAGGAGCACCTGTCGGTCGGCTTCCTGGTCCACCATATTGGTTTTGCCAAAACCCTCGGGCTGTTCCGAAAGGCCGAAGGCTCCTTCACCTTTGACGCCGCCATCCCGGCTGTCAGCAATATTTCGGTGGCCATCGATGCGGCCAGCGTCTTCACCAACCACAAGGCGCGGGACAAGCATCTCAGAAGTAAGGATTTTCTGTCCGTCGCCGCGTATCCGAAAATCACGTTTACCGGAACCTCGGCGCGGCCAACCGGCTCGAAAACGGGCACCGTCAGTGGCGATCTCAGCATTCGCGACGTCACCCGTCCGGCGATCCTGGAGGTGACCTGGAACAAGACCGGGGTCTATCCATTCGGCGCCAAACACACGGCGATAGGGATTTCCGCCCGCACGGTTCTCAAGCGTACCGATTTCGGCATGTCCTACGCCGCCGCCAACGGCTGGGTCGGCGACGAGATCGAGGTGATCATCGAGTTCGAGGCGAAACTGCAAAAATAGAGAAGTTCTGGCTTTACGGGGAGCCGGATTCAAGATCGATGCCGGCCAATTGCAGCCGAGCCTCAAGAGTGGCGATCCGTTCTTTCAGCGGCGTTACCGCCGCCTCGACCTGGGAGGGGGTAAAACGGGGCATGATGTGCTGGCGGCAGTTGACGTCCCAGGTTTCGACGGTGATGACGATCGCCCGCTCTGCTTTGGCTTTGTAGCCCGGGACGATGAGGCGCTCGACCAACGCCGGGTCATCCTCGATCACTTCGGCCCGACCCCAGAGTTTGATCCGCCTTTGGTTCGGGTAATCCATCAAAAAGATGAAGATTTTGTCGTTTTCGACCAAGTTTCCGAGTGAAATATATTGCTTGTTTCCCTTGAAATCGGCGAAGCCAAAACGTCGATCGTCGAGGACCTTGAGAAATCCGGCAGGGCCGCCCCGGTGCTGTACATAGGGCTGTCCTTCGGCGGTGCTGGTCGCCAGATAGATCGAATCTCGCTCTGCCAGGAAAGTCGCCAAATCCGATGTGATCTGGTTGGTCCAACGCCCGCTTTCCTCCATCCGCCGGAGCCCCTCGCGTGAGCCGCGTTTTTCTTGTTCTGCCTTTACCGCCGGCGTGAAGGCGATATCGCTGATGAAAGACGTCATGGTTCGCTCCCGGTTCCTTGTTCTCAGCTTTAAATATGTTACCGATCGGTATCGTTCAATAGATAAAGTGAATTTTATTTCTAGAATTATCCATATAATACGCTAGTTATGTAAGAACGAATTTGTATCGTGGAACGTCGCCATGCCGAGCACCGCTGCCCGTGACCGCCTTGTTCAGACCGCGCTGGAGCTATTCTACGTCGATGGCTTTCACGCTGTCGGGGTCGACCGGATCGCTAGCGAGGCGGGGGTCGGCAAGATGACGTTGTACCGGCATTTCCGCTCTAAGGAAGATTTGATCCTGGCGGCGCTACGGCGGCGTGATGAAGTGTTTCGCGCCTGGTTCACCCGCGCCCTGGACGCCGCCGCCACCACCCCATCGGGAAAATTGGTCGCGGTGTTCGACGTCGTCGATGCCTGGATCAAGGGGGCAGGCCCTGGCAATCAGCGGTTCCGTGGTTGCGCTTTCGTCAAGGCTTCGGCGGAATATGGCGATCCGGATGATCCGATTCATGCGGCTGCGGCCGCCCATAAGGCCATTCAACTCCGACAGCTTATTCAACTGGCCCGCGAGGCTGGCGCGACAGCGCCGGAACAGCTGGCGCGGCAGTTGGCGATCCTACGGGAAGGGGCGATCGCCGAGGCTCATGTGGCCGGCAATGTGGATGCGGCTCTGGATGCCAGACGGGTGGCGGAAGGGCTGGTTGGCGCCGCGCTCCCGCATCAGTGATTGGGCCTTCAACCGGGTTAGGCTATGATTATTGTCCACACAATCCCGCTGAACCAGAGAGTGAGGCGCTGTGAAAATTTTGCGAACGGATAATCTGGCCCTGCGAATTGGCGGCACCGTGATGGGATTGTTTTTCCTGGCGATCGGCTGCTACACGCTTCTCGGCATGGATGGCGGCACGGTGCTTAGCGATCCGGACCGGGTGCTTTGGTACGGCATTACCATGCTGATCGGCGGTGTGCTGGCGATCGGGTTCGCCTGGCTGGAGCCGCGCCTGGATCAAGTTTATTGTGCGACCCCGCAGCGTTGGTTTCGCCGCCGACCGCCGCATCGCGAGGTTTAGGGAACTAAGCCTCGGTCTGCGACCCACGCATGTAGTGTTTCTCGGGCCGGTACACGCCGGCCAGGCGTCGCATCATGCTGCGTAACGTCAGTGCAAATTTCCGCATGTCACCAAGTCCTTCTATTGCATCTTCTATGCGTTGATCCGGGACTTTTTCCCGGGCCTAAAGGAACCGCCGTTCGATTGATGTTTGCCATCGCAAGAAACGGGCCAGGAACCAGTAAGCAACCGCCCATGACGACCAAAGCGCCCTGTGCGACTCTGCATTTGGATACTGCGGTGGGCCTTTTCCAGTGCGCTGGCGCGGGGATTGTCTTGGTAGGTGCGAAAGGTCACAATTAACCGCGTCGCTAGGCCGCCGGAACGTCGTTATCTGGTGGTTCTGGCGATCGACCGTTGATTTTTGCTTAGGAGCGCCCGGCATGTCTGGTCCCGAGATCAAACCGCTTTCCCACAGCGTTGGCGCCGAAATGTTGGGGGTCGACCTTTCCAGGCTTGACGACCAGACATTCGCCGCCGTCGCGCAAGCCTTTGATGATCATCACGGGCTGTTGTTTCGCGGCCAAACGCTGTCGCCGGATGATTTGGTGGCGTTCAGCCGGCGGTTCGGCGATCTCGACCATGCGCCGGTGATGGAAAAGGGCAAGACCGCGGTTTCGGGCTACCCGGAAATTTACATCGTCTCCAACATCAAGGACGACGACGGCAAGGCGATCGGCAGTCTGGGGGCCGGCGAGGCGGTTTGGCACACCGACATGTCGTATCTGCCGAACCCGCCGGATATTTCGATGCTCTATGCGTTGGAAGTTCCGCCCGAGGGCGGCGACACGTCGCTGTGCAGCATGGCGGCGGCGCATGACGAACTGCCGGCTGACCTGCGGGAAAAGGTCGCCGGGCTCTCGATTAAGCATGACGGCACCTTTAATTCCGGTGGTTATTTGCGCCAAGGCGTGCGGGAGGACAGCGACCCGATGACTTGCGAGGGGCAGCCGCATCCGGTGGTTTGCGCGCATCCGCGAACCGGACGACCGGTGCTCTATCTCGGCCGCCGCCGCAATGCCTACATCATGGGGTTGGAGCGTCAGGAATCGGAGGATCTGCTAGATGCATTATGGGAGTTCGCAACGCTGCCGGACTATACCTACACCCATCGCTGGCGGGTCGGCGATCTGCTGATGTGGAATAACCGGGCGACGATGCACCGGCGCGAACCATTCGACGCCAACGCGCGACGGTTAATGCAACGGACCCAAATCAAGGGCCACGCGCAGCCGGTACCGGTGGGTTAACCGCGGCATTTTGATTAGGCCTTCAGCGCCGCCATCACCTGGCCGCAAAAACCGTCGAAGGCCCCGGGCTCGATCCAACGAACCACGGCGACCAGGTCCAGTGTCGGCTCCACCCAGATGATGTTGGAACCGAACCCCACCGCGCAAAAACCGTCGCGACCGGCATGCGGCAAGCGTTCGCCGGATCGGTTCAGCCACCAAAACAGGCCATAATCCTGGTAGACCGGGCAGGGCTCGACCGCCTGGCGGATATAGGCCTCGGACAACAGCCGCTGGCCATTCCAGACGCCGCCGCGCTGCATCAGCAGGCCGATCCGAGCCTGGTCGAGCGAGCTGATGAACACCCCGCCGCCCCAATGCGAGCCGCCGGAGACCGACTGAACCCGCTGGCCGCCGACATCGACCCAGGAATTGTCGTAGCCATGCCATTCCCAATCCGTGGAGGCGTCGATTGGCTCCATGATCCGTTCGCGAAACAACGCCGGTAGCGGCCGCCCGGCGACCCGCAGCAGGGCCAGGGAAAGCCGGTTCACCCGCACATCGTTATATTCCCAGAACGACCCCGGCGCGCTCAGCTCCCGGCCTTGTCCCTTGGCGGCGTTCTCCGCCGGATCGATGGTCAGATCGCGGTTGCGGTCGATCAGATCCGGCTTGCCCCAAAGCTCGCCCTCCCACTCGCTGGTCTGCTGCAACAGTTGTCGCCAGGTGATCAAATGGTTGTGCGGTGGTTCGAAGCCGCCATCGTCGACCAGATCGCCGACCGGCGCGTCGAAATCCGGAATCAACCCATCGTCATGCAACAGCCCGGCGCATATCGAGAGCAGGCTTTTGGCGACCGAGAAGGTAATGTCCGCCCGATTGACATCGCCCCATTGGGCGGCGATACGGCCGCCGCGCAGGATCAGCCCATGCGGGTCCTCGCGTGGTCGGGTCGGCCCGATGATATCGCCCCAGGGCGGCGGTTCGGCGAAGGCGCGCTTCTCAACCAGGGCCTTTAGCACGTCCCGGTCCATCGAGGATTCGTTGTCGATCGCGTAATCAACTGCGGCTTGCAGACCGTCGGGGCTAAACCCGGCGTCGCTGGCCGAAACGCCATTCCAACCGGCGCCGGTTGCGGGAAAATAGGGGGTGGTCATCACGGTTTCTCCTTGCCGGAGCGAAGCGTAAAAGCTTGGCGCCCCGGCGTCTATGGGCAGGCGGTTTGCAAGGGCTGAAATTTTCCGTTACCCAGAAAGCCGAGGCCGGAGCGTCAGTACGCCTCGGAGCAAAGCGGGAGCGCGGTCATGTTCGAGGCCTTCAAGACCCAACGCATCAATACCGGGGACGCCGAGATCCATCTGCGCATCGGCGGCGATGGTCCGCCGGTGGTGCTGCTGCACGGGTATCCGCAATGCGGCGCGTGCTGGCACAAAGTGGCGCCGGTCCTGGCCGAGCGATATCGGGTGATCGTTCCGGACCTGCGCGGCTATGGCGACAGCAAGGGACCTGCGCCCGATAGCGAAAACCAACTCTATTCCAAACGGGCTATGGCGGCCGATATTGCCGGGGTGCTGGACGCGCTCTCCATCGAGACCGCCATGGTGGTCGGCCATGACCGGGGCGGCAGGGTCGCCTATCGTTTTGCACTTGATCATCCCGAGCGGCTGACCAAGCTCGCGGTGCTCGACATGATCCCAACGGTCGAGATGTGGGAGCGGATGGATGCCGCGGCGTTCATCGGCGGTTATCACTGGCCGTTCCTGGCCCAGGCGGCGAGCCTGACCGAGCCGATGATCGGGGCTGATCCGGACCTGTATTTGCGCCATACGCTGAACGCCTGGATCCAAGTGAAGGATTGCTTCACCGAGGCGGCGATGGCGGAGTATTTGCGCTGCTTCCGCAATCCCTCGGTGATTGCCGCCTGCTGCGCTGATTACCGGGCGGGTGCGACGACGGATTGGGCGAATGACCGGGCCGATCGCGAGGCAGGCCGCAAGATCGCTTGCCCGACCCTGGCGCTCTGGGGGCATCGTCCGGGCCGCGAGAGCATCGACAGCCTCGAGGTCTGGCGAACCTGGTGCTCGGGTCCGATCTCGGGACAGCCGATTAACAGCGGTCATTTCCTGCCCGAGGAAAACCCAACCGATACGCTGGCGGCGTTGTCGGCATTCCTGGAGGGGGGAGGCGAGGCCGTGTTAGGCTGAACCGGAAGTTCGCCCCAATCGCCAATGGAGGCCCCAATGCCCGACGACAAACCCAAGGACCACGGCCCGGTCTATTTTCATCAAAACGATATGGATTGGGAGACCCTGCGTTTCCCGGGCCAGCACAGCAAGATGGTCTTCCATCCCTCGCCGGACGCGCCGACCCAGCCCAATTCCGGTTTCGTGCGGTACGAACCCGGCGCCCACCATCCGCGCCACCGCCACGATTTCGCCCAGGTCTGGTACGTCCTGGAGGGCGACTTCACCATCGGTGAGCGTAAGGTCGGGCCGGGCACCGTGGTCTATCACGCCGATCCTCATTTCGAGGAGGATCTGTCGACGGAAACTGGCGGTGTCATGTTCTTCGTCCAGTACCAGGGACCGACGACCGGCGGCCGGCCGATCTACGATGGCCGTTTCAACATGACCGAGCGTAAGCCGTTATCTGAAGAACAGTTGGACGTTTGAGCCGGGCTCCGGCGTTAGCGTCGCCGCTCGAACCGTTGCTCGGTGACCTCGACGCCCCATGTTCGGTCCGTGTGTTCGTCGGTCAGCGCGAAACCGTGCGCCTCATAGAGGTGCCGGGCGGCGTCCAATCCCTTGAATGTATCGAGATAGACCAAGGAAAACCCGACCCGGTTACAAAACGCCATCGCCTGCTGCATCAACTGGCGCCCGATGCCGGTGCCCCGCGCGGCGTCCGAGGTGATGAACCATCTGACATGCGCCTCGTCGGACTCGGTTTCGCTGCCGTCAATAGTGATCGAGCCGAGCATATGGCTGCCCCTGCGAGCGACCAGGAAAAGATCGCGATTTGGATCGATGCGTGGAATGAACGCGGCCATGCCGGATGCGACCTTGGCCTCGAAATACGGCCCAAAGCCCCAATCACGGGCGTAGTAGCGGCCATGCAGCGCCACCACCTGGCCGAGGCTGCCGGGCGTCCATCCACTGATCTCAATCCTGTTCACCTCGTCTTGTCCGGTCATCATTCGCTCCGCATTGTGCCTCTTCGATGATGGCGTCAGTATAGCCTCGGATTTAGCTCGCCGCTCAGCAATTTGGAGTTTTCCATGGCCATGGACCCCAAGGTTCTCGAGATGATGAGTCGGCCGCGCTATACAGGCGTGCCGACGTTCATGCGCGCTCCGTATACTGAGGATTTGACCGGCCTCGATATTGCGATGATCGGTGTGCCTTATGACGGCGGCGTGACCAACCGACCCGGCGCCCGGCATGGTCCGCGCGAGGTGCGCAACCAATCATCGCTGATGCGGTTGGTGAACCAGGCGACCGGGGTACGGCCCTACGAGCTTTGTCAGGTCGCGGATATCGGCGACGCCTATGTCGAGAAGCCGTACCACCTGGAAAACGCCCATGTCGAAATCCAGAACGCTTTCGAACCACTGAAAACCGCCGGGGTGATACCGCTTGCGGTTGGCGGGGACCATTCGATTTCGCTACCGATTTTGCGGGTGCTGGGTGCGGGTCGCCCGGTCGGCATGGTTCATATCGATGCTCATTGCGACACCGGCGAGGGCCATCTGGGCTCGCGCTTTCATCATGGCGCGCCGTTCTCGCGGGCGGTCGAAGAAGGCTTGCTTGATCCGAAGCGAACCGTGCAGATCGGCATTCGCGGCAGTCTCAACGACCCGGAGCAATGGAAATTCAGCTACGACAGCGGCATGCGGGTGATCCAAATGCACGAGGCGCACGCCATGGGCGTTGAGGC
>JAQBUJ010000035.1 GCA_027623845.1 Pseudomonadota bacterium | reverse complement strand
GTCCAGGTAAAAGCCATGATCTTGTCCTACGATTTCCAGAGGCCACTATATGCTGTGAAGAGACGATTGCAATCCACGGGTTTCACTAAATACCATGCAAGGGGCATGCCGAATGGCCCCAAATTTGCGTGGTGGTGTTTGGGCTTGTTTCAGCCCAAGGTTTCCTCATCCGCCTCTGCTGGTCAGGCGCGTAGGTCTGGCAAGCGAAAAAGCGATGAGCGACATAGAGGAGGGGACATGCGCCTGTTGCTTGCATGCTTATTTGCCGCGGGGCTCGCCGGATGCACCACCACGGCCGTGGTGGTTGCCGGAAGCGCCGCCTGGGTGGCGACGGAATATGTCTATGACACCCAACCGCTGGAATATGTCGCGGAGTTTTTCGACAAAAGCTGCGGTAAATATACGATCTATGATCAACCTCAGCGGTGTCGGCGATAGGGTTGTTGGTTTCGGGTTTCCGCGCCGAATCAGTCGCCTTAGTTCGGCTCATATGATGGGCTGAAATTAGGAAGCACCACACTCGGTCGCGCCTATGCTTAAATGGAGCGCTCGGCCCGCAATCGCGGGGCGGCAACCCTGAGGCATGGGAGCGTGCGGGTCGATGCGTGTTGAGATGAATTATGGCAAGGGAACGCTGCCGATCGCGCTTTCGCCGGATTGGGACGTGACGGTGATCCGCAAGCCGGATATGCCGGTGATCGCAGACCCGGCAGGTGCCCTGGAGGCGATGTTTGACGCCCCGGTCGGGGCGCCGCCGCTGGATGAACTGGCGCGGGAGGCCAAGACCGCTTGTATCCTTATCTGCGACATTACCCGCCCGGTTCCCAATGGGGTGATCCTTGGCCCGCTGATCCGCCGGTTGATCGGCGCGGGTCTGGCGGCTGAGAACATTACCGTGCTCGTCGCCACCGGCCTGCACAGGCCGAATGAGGGGACGGAGCTTGAGGAACTGGTGGGCGATCCGTGGGTGCTGAAGACGGTCCGGGTTGAAAACCACTTCGCCCGGAACGACGCCGACCATGTTCATGTCGGCACCACCACCAAAGGCAATGTCGTCCGGCTTGATCGCCGGCTTGTCGATGCGGACCTGAAGATCGCCACCGGTCTGGTGGAGCCGCATTTCATGGCCGGCTATTCCGGTGGGCGCAAGGTGATCGCGCCCGGCATCGCCCATGCCGAAACCATCACCACCTTTCATTCATCGCGCTATATGGAGCACCCGCTGGCCGCCAATTGCGTGCTCGACGGCAACCCCTTGCATGAGGATCAACTGGAGATCGTTGAAATGCTCGGCGGCGCCTTGGCGATCAACGTGGTGATCGACGAGCATCGGCGTCCGTCATTCCTGAATTTCGGGGAGATCGTCGCCAGCCATCTGGACGCGGTGGCGTTCATTCGTGGTTATGCCGAGGTCGCGGTGCCGCGCCGCTTTAAGACCGTGATCACCAGCTGCGCCGGCTATCCTCTCGACCTGACCTATTATCAAACCGTCAAAGGTATGGTCGGGCCGATCGATATTCTTGAGCCGGGCGGCGATCTGATTGTCGTTTCCGCCTGTGCCGAGGGTATGGGATCGGCCGAATTCGTCGAAGCCCAGCGCCGGCTGGTCGACCTGGGGCCGGAAGGGTTCCTGGAGGCGATCACCGGCAAGAGCCATGCCGATATCGATGAATGGCAGACCGAGATGCAGCTAAAACCGATGCGGATCGGCGCCATCCATCTCTATTCCAAGGCGTTGGGCGAAGCCGACTGGGGGTTGACCGGGGTTAACCGGGTGACCGATCTGGATGGTTGTATCGCCGAGAGTGTGGCGCGGGCCGGCGATGGCGGCCTTGCGATTATACCGGAGGGGCCATACGTCATTCCCGTGTTCCGACCGGCTGCTTGAGGCGTTGAGGATGCATATCCATCTCGATCCTGTCGGCGGTCTGGCCGGCGATATGTTTCTGGCGGCGGTGCTGCATGCCTGGCCGGAAATGGAGGAGCCTGTTTTCTCGGCGATGCGAACGGCGGGGCTGCCCAAGGACTGGTCGGTGGAGGCCGTGGCCGGGAGTTCCGCCGGCATTACCGGTATGCGGGTCAAGATTACCGGTGACGCCGGCCATCACCACCATGCAACCGGCTCTTTCCGGCAAATCAAGGAACGCTTGCAGGCGGCCGGGTTGGCCTCGGGCGTGCTCGCGCGGGCGATCGCCATCTTTCAGTTGTTGGCCGAGGCCGAGGGTGAAATTCACGGCAAACCGATCGACCAGGTGCATTTCCACGAAATCGCCGATTGGGATTCCATCGCCGATATCGTTGGGGCCGCCGCCGCTATCGAGGCTATTGGCGCGAGCGGGTGGAGTGTTGGCGATCTGCCGATGGGGGCCGGCACGGTGATGACCGCGCATGGGCGTCTCCCGGTTCCGGCGCCGGCGACAGCCTTGCTGCTGCGTGGCTATAGGCTGGTCGATGACGGCCTGCCGGGGGAGCGGGTGACACCGACCGGCGCCGCGATCTTGGCCCATCTTGAGGCCACTCAGACCGACCCAATCCAAACTGGGCGGCGTCCCGGTGGGCGGCTGGCGCGAACCGGTCATGGTCTTGGCACCCGGGAGCTGAAGGGCGCGCCCAACATGGTGCGTCTTTTGGCTTTTGACGACGCGGCCCCTCGACCGACGGGCGACGGGCGACGGGTTACGGAAGTTGGGGTGATATCCTTCGAGGTTGATGATCAAACGCCGGAGGATCTGGCGGCGGGGATCGAACATTTGCGCGCCAGCCACGGCGTGCTGGATGTCGTACAGAGCACGGTCACCGGCAAGAAAGGTCGGATCGCGATTTCGCTCCGGCTGCTTTGCCGGGTCGAGGAGATCGAGCCGGTGATCGAGGCCTGTTTTGTGCAAACCACGACGATTGGTCTGCGTTGGCGGATCGAGCAACGGGTGGAGTTGGCGCGCGAGGATGTCGAGATTGAGGTCACCGGATTGCGGCTCGGGGCCAAAACCGTTGCCCGGCCCGGTGCTAATGTGACCACCAAGGTGGACATGGATGCAGTGGCGCGGCAAACCGGGACCCAGGCCGAGCGGGCCAGACTAAGACGAGCCGTCGAGGGACATGACGATGACGCTAACTGACCGAGAGGCCCGGCTGGACGCCGTGATCGACGCCATCGGGCCGCTGGCGCTGGCGTTGAGCGGCGGGGTCGACAGCATGACCTTGGCCCATGTGGCACAGGCCAGGCTCGGCGATCGTGCGGTCATGTACCACGCGCTTTCGCCGGCGGTTCCAGCCGAGGCGAGCGCCCGCGTGCGCCGTCATGCCGAGGCCGCTGGCTGGCGTCTTGAGGTGATCAACGCCGGTGAGATGGGCGACGCGCGCTATCTCGAAAACCCGGTCAATCGCTGCTTCTTCTGTAAGACCAATTTGTATGGTCGGATCGCGGGATTGACCGAGCAAACCATTGTGTCCGGCACCAATGTTGATGACCTCGGCGATTTCCGTCCGGGCTTGGAGGCGGCGCGTGACCATCGGGTGCGCCATCCCTATGTCGAGTCGGGCCTGGTGAAGGACGATATTCGCGGTCTCGCCCGCCGGCTTGGGCTTGATGATTTGTCGGAATTGCCGGCTGCGCCTTGCCTGTCGAGCCGGATTGAGACCGGGTTGCGGGTGACCACGGAACGTTTGGCGCTGGTTGAAGCGGTGGAAACGGCGCTGCGGGACGCTTTGGGGCAGGGGGTCATCCGCTGCCGGGTGCGGGGCAGCGGTGTGGTTGTCGAACTGGGCGTCGATCTGCTCGGCAAGCTTGGCGCGCCGGAGCGCCGGCGGATCGAGGCGGTGTTGCGGCGTCACGACCATGCCGGCGACGCCACCTTCGAGGCCTATCGCCAAGGCAGTGCTTTTTTGCGAGACCCGGCATGAATGCCGAGGGTGGCGCGCCGACGGTGCGGTTCGATGTCGGCCGTCGCCAGCGCATCGGCTTGGCCGAAGCGGTGCTGGCGGACGTCAAGTCGACCGAACAGATCGCCGAGGCGATCAATCAGGCGAGCGCCGGGGGAGGTTCTGTCCTGGTGACACGGTTGTTGCCGGAACGGTTCGCGGCGTTGCCCGAGGCGCAGAGGGCGCTGCTTGATTTCGATCCGGTTTCGCGGACCGCGATGACGGCGGCGCTCGCCGGGCGTGATCAACAAACTTCCGGACAGGATGCGGACGTGGCGATCATCACCGGCGGTAGCGCGGATGTGCCGGTGGCGCGGGAGGCGGCGCGGACCCTGGCCTTTCATGGGGCCGCGAGCCAGGAAATCGCCGACGTCGGCGTTGCCGGTCTCTGGCGGGTGATGCAGCATCGCGAGTTGATTGAGACAATGCCGGTCGTCATCGTCTGCGCCGGTATGGAGGGGGCGTTGTTCAGCGTGGTTGGCGGCTTGGCGCGGGGGGTCGTTATCGCGGTGCCGACCTCGAATGGTTATGGCGTGGCCGAGGGCGGCAAGGTTGCTCTTGGCTCGGCGCTGGCGAGCTGCGCCCCCGGTGTCGCGGTCAGCAATATCGACAATGGCTATGGCGCGGCCTGTATGGCGTTGCGCGCCCTGGCGCTTCGGGATCGGGTCAACCCGGCAGATTCGCCACCGCGTCGGTGATCCGTTCCAGAGCCAAATCGACGGTCTGTCTTGAGCAGGCCAGATTGATCCGCTCGAAGCCCGCCCCTTCAGGGCCGAAGATATAGCCCTCGTCGAGATAGACCCGCGCCTTGTTGAGCATCAAGTCCTCCAACCCGGCGGCGTCGAGGCCAAGCGCCCGGCAATCGAACCATTGCAGATAGGTGCCTTGAAGCGGGCTCACGGTGATCATCGGCGCCCGTTCGGCCATGACCTCGGCCACCCGGGCGGCATTGCCGGCGATATAGGCGAGCACCGCGTCCAGCGAGCCTTCCGCTTCGCGATACGCGGTTTCGGTCGCCAGCAGGCTGAACGGGTTCATCCCCGACAGGCCATTGGCGCGGATCGTACCGGCCAGACCCTCTCGTAAGGTTTCGTCGGCGATCATGATATTCGAGCAATGCAGGTCGGCGAGGTTGAAGGTCTTGCTGGCGGCAGTGCAGATGATCGCCTGTTGCTCGAACGCTTTGCCCAGGGCGCCATAGGCGGTGAATGTATTGCCCGGCAGGATAAGGTCGCCGTGGATTTCGTCAGCGATCACAATCACCTGGTTGCGCCGGCAGATCTCGCCAAAGCGACGAAGCTCGTCCGCCGTCCAGACCCGGCCGACCGGATTGTGCGGCGAGCACAGGATCGCCAATTTGACCGCCGGGTCGGCGGCCTTACGCTCCAGATCCTCAAAGTCCATGTCATAGCGACCGTCGCGCACGAGCAACGGATTGGTGACGATCTCACCACCATTGTTGGTGATCGATCGGTAGAACGGATGATAGACCGGCGGTTGGATCAACACCTTGTCACCGGGGTTGATAAAACTCCGCACCGCCATGTTCAGGGTCGGCACGATGCCGGGAACCGTCAGGATGGTCGCCGGGTCGACGGTCCAACCGTGCCGCTGGCGCATCCAGCCAACCACCGCGTCGGTATAGCTTTCGGGCCGGCCGGTATAGCCGTAAACCCCATGTTGGGCGCGCTTTACCAGGGCCTCGACGACCGGCTCGGGGCACCGGAAATCCATGTCGGCGACCCACATCGGCAGGATTCTGTTATCGCCATGGCGGGCGCTTGTCTCATCCCAATGGCGGACCGTTCCATGTTCCGAGCGGTACTCCCACTTGATTGAACTGGTCCCGGTGCGATCGATGGTGCGGTCGAAATCAAAAGTCATGGATAATTCCATTGGATGGCGACGGTTCAGGGAGTTTCGCTGGTCGACGGGTTGGGTTTCTCGGGGCTTGCCTGCCGTTTATCATGCAGGGTAACAGGTGGGATGGAGCAGATGATTTTATTATCATGATGGGATGTTGGTGCCGAGAGCAATCGACGCATTGACATCGTGGTCTCGCTGCTTAGCTTTCTCAGTCCCGTTGTTGCAATGCGGGCAGCGAGATTTGGGGATCTCATGACCGGCGATCTCATGACGCCAACGCGACCTTTGAACTTGCTATCGGCGATGTCAGACGCGCCGGGCCAGGCGGCGGCCTGATGTACCGTTCGTTACTCCGCATGCTGCGGTATCGATTGCTGATCCCGATCAAACGCGGCCAGAACCCGCCGATCGTTACCGCACGCGGCGTTCTTGTCGGGATGGTCTGTGCGATGACGCCCCTGGTGGGCATTCAGATGGCGATGGTCGCCTTGGTTTGGGCGGTGCAGCGGGTGGTGGCGCCGGATTGGCGTTTTAGCGTCATCGTGGCGATGGCGATGACCTGGGTCTCCAATGTCTTCACCCTGCCGCCAATCTATTACCTGTTCCTGGTCACCGGTCGGATCATGCTTGGCCATTGGGAGGAATCGCTTGGTTTCGGCGTCTTCGCCGGCAAGCTCGACGAAATTCTCTCGATCGATGGCGGCGGCCTGACGGCGGCTTGGGAAATCACGCTGGCCATGGTTGAGTTGTGGGGCTTGCCAATGTTCCTCGGCTGCGTGCCTTGGGCGGCGCTCTGCGGATGGCTGGGCTATCTGTGGAGCCTTCGCTTCGTCACCCGGCGTCGCCAAGCGATGCAAGAGCGGTTGCTGCGGCGCCAACAGGCTGGAACGGCGGCGGATATCAAGTGAAGTGGCGGGTTGTATCTGTTAGAAAACAGGACTGAATGGCTGGTTGGAGGATGTTATGGCGCTTACCATTAATCCATTGTCCCACGCCCTTGGGGCAGAGGTTACCGGGCTCGACGTGACCTCGGATATTCCCGAGGCGGCGGCCCAGCAATTGGAAGAAGCCTTCCTGGAGCACCACCTGCTTTGCATCCGTTCAGTCCCGCTTTCGCCGGCTGATTTTGCTCGGCTGGCGCGGCATTTCGGCGAACCGCAATTGCAGTTGTTGCGCGATCAGCGGGCCGGCGATGCGCCGGAAGTGTCGGTGCTGGAGAGCACCTACAAGACGCCGGAGTCAAAACCGGATGATCTGACCATGGTGCGGCTATCCGGTTGGCATACCGATGATTCCTATTTCGAGGCTCCGGCCAAGGCGACAATGCTGCAGGGCTTGGCGATCCCCGATTCCGGGGGCCAGACCCGGTTCTCGAACACCCGGCGGGCCTATGACGAGCTACCGCAGACGGTTCGGGCCAGGATCGATGCGCGGCGGGCTGTTCACGGCTATGACACGGCCCGCGCGACGGCCCGGGCAAAGACCCTGAGCGATCAGGAACAACAGGAAACCAGGGATGTCGAACATCCGCTGGTTCGCACCCACGAGGATAGCGGTAAGCGGGCGATCTATTTCAACCCCAACCGGACCGACCGGGTGATTGGGATGGAGCGGGATGAGAGTGACGGGCTGCTTGATGAGTTGCACGCTTGGATCACCAAGCCTGATTTCCAGTACCACCATCAATGGCGCGTCGGCGATATCCTGCTTTGGGATAATCGTTGTCTGGTGCATTCGGTGAACGTCGACTACCCGGTCGGACAGGAGCGCCGACACCAGCGCATCCTGCTTAAAGGTTCCCGACCAGTTTAGGCCGCCGTGCGACCTTACTCGGCGGCTTCGCCCTTGGTTGCTTCGCGCGTCTGATGCTTGTCGATTTCAGATTGAATCGCCGCCGCCGCTTTACCGACGAAGACGTCACGGTTCTTGAAGCTGTAGTCGTAGCTTTCGCGGCGTAGGTCGTTCAGGCCTTGGAAATGCGGTACGACATGGCGTGACATCAACTCGAAATGCCGTTTGGTGGCGCCAAAATCCGCCCAGTTATGGGCCAATTCGAGATAAGCTCCAAAGCCGCCGGTGCCTTTCTGCAATTTCTCGATATAGCGGATCGCGTCATCCGGCGTGCCGATGCAGGCCATGTTGTTTTCCATCAGATATTCGACCGCGTTGTCGATCTCCGGCGGGACGATCGGGAAGGTTGCGATCTCGCGGAAATATTGCGCCCATTTATCGAGACCGAACTTAACATTCTCTATCGCCTGCTCGCGGGTGTCGGCGATATGAGCCAGGCTGACGACGCGCCAGTTCTCGCGGCTGACGGTCTTGCCGTTCTCCGCGGCCGTCTTCTCGCAGAGCTTCCAGTTACTGGCGTGGTGCTTCAGCGCCTCCTCCGAGGTGCCGCCGATCGACAGCATGCCAAGCCCATGTTTGCCTGCCGCCAGCGCGCCGGCGGGCGAGCGGGCGCAGGCGACGGCCATCTCGATATGCGGGCGGGTATAACAGGGCAGCTGCATCCGCGCCTCACGCATCTCGAACCAGTCGGTCTTCACCGTGACCTCCTCGCCATTCAGCATCGGCATGATCGCGTCCAGCGCCTCGTTCATCCGGCGGCGCTGATCGGCTGGATCAATGCCGATGCGGAAAGCGTCACCGACCAGGGCGCCCGGGCCGACGCCAAACATCACCCGGCCCTTGGACTGGTGATCCAGTTGCACCATCCGGTCGACCGTCATGAAGGGGTGATGATAGGGCAGCGAGACGACGCCGGTGCCAAGCCGGATGTGCTTGGTCCGCTCGACCGCTGCGGCAATGAACACTTCCGGCGAGGCGATGATCTCGAAACCGCCGGAATGATGCTCGCCGATCCAGGCCTCGTCATAGCCGAGATGGTCCAGATGCTCGACCAGTTCGAAGTCGCGGTCCAAAGCGTTGGTCGGGTTTTCCTCCACCGGGTGAAACGGTGCCAGAAAGATGCCAAAGCGCATGCGGTCACTGGCCATCGGAGCCTCCTCGTCATGAAATCGACTGATCTTATCTACGAGGTTAGCAACGCATGCCGCGTTCTAAAAGCAGCGATGCCGCCAAGGAAACGGAAGCACGTAGGCGATGCGCCGGGCTGTTTTACGGGCGCGCCGTGGATCGCAAATTCAGCCCCAAAGCCAAGACGATCAGCGCCAGCGCGGTGATCTCACGCCAGCCGATTTGCTCGCCGAGCAGGGCGGCGCTGGCCAGCACGCCGACGATCGGCACTGCCAGGGTGCCAAGGCCGGAGACTGAGGCCGGAAACGTCGAGAGCACCCGGAACCAGGCGAAATACGCCAGGACATTGGCGATAATGAGATTGAAGGCGAAGCCGGCCCAGCTTGGCGCTGAAACCGCGGCCCAGTCGGTCTCGGCGCTGAACAGATACCAACATGGGATCACCGGAAGCGTGCCGAGAACCAACTGCCATCCGGCGATCACCGTCGGGTCGTTGGTCCAGGCGCGGCGCTTCATCCAAACCGTGCCGAGACCGAAGGCGATGGCGCCGACCAGCGTGCAGGCGGCGCCGAGCGAGGCGTCGCGCAGGCCGCTGAAATCCTGGCCCATCAGGACCACCAAGGCGATCAACCCGAGCGCAAGCGCGGCAAGCCTGGCAAGGGTTGGCCGCTCCTGCAGCAGCGGCCAGGCGAAAAGCATCGCCCACAGCGGCATGGTGTAGACGATCACCACCGTGCGCCCGGCGCTGAAATAATGCACGCCCAAGGTCATGCTGATCTGAAAGATCGTCATGTTCAGCAAAGCGGCGATGATCAGATCGCGCCAATGCGCCCGCGCGACTCTGAGGCTCTGTCCCATCACCGCCGCCAGCATCAGCAGCAGGATACCGGCGCCTCCCATGATCAGCGCCCGGCCCGTCCAGACATCCATCGATTGCAGCATCAGCTTGGTCGAGGGATAGCTGAAACCCCAACAGAACCAGACGACGACGAGGAGCAAAAACCCGGCTTTGCGTGTCATGCGAGAATGTCTTCCGTGAATTGCTGGGCCGAGCCGGAGCAGGGGAGCTTACACGAACCGGCGCGGTAAGAATCTACGGAATGAAAACGCCATGCCGTTCTCTCCCGTGTTCGATCGGGAGGTAAGTGTTGCCATTTTGTAATCAAATATTGTAACATTTACAGATTATTATCGAGATGGTTGAGGTGGAATTTTATAACTGCATATTTTAATGGGAAATTGTTGGCGGAAACGCGATGAAGAACATTTTTCTATGCGCTGACGGTACGGGCAATGCCGGTGGAAAAGCGAACGGCACGAATGTTTGGAGAATTTACCAGGCGATCGACCTTTCGCGGGGCGATCAAGTGGCGTTTCACGACGATGGGGTCGGGACCCAGGACAATAAAATCTGGCGGGCGATCGGCGGCGCGACCGGCGCTGGACTAGGGCGTAATATCCGGGATTTATACAAGAGCCTGGTGCGGGTTTACAGAGAGGGGGACCAGATCTTCCTATTTGGCTTTAGCCGTGGCGCGTTCACCGCCCGCTCGCTCGCCGGGTTGATTACGCGCTTCAGTATTCTCGACCGGCATTCCTTTTCAACGCCGCGGGACCTGGATGAAGCCGTATCGACGCTCTACGGCTACTATGACGCGCGGGCGAAAAAGCGAGAGACCTTCGAGGCGTGGGCCAAAGAGCACGATATCAACTACTTCGAGGGGCATGTCGAGGTTATCGGGGTGTGGGATACGGTTGACGCGGTCGGCGTTCCGTTTTCCGAATTACGCGAGTGGCTCCGCGATTGCCGTATTCTGACCAAACACAATCACGAGCTGAATCCGCGCATCAAAAACGCCTATCACGCGCTTTCGATCGACGATCAGCGTAAGACATTCACCCCCACTTTATTCGACGAGTCCAAAATGTCGAAAGACGGCTCGCAACAAGTCGAGCAGGTCTGGTTCGCCGGCGTGCATTCCAATGTCGGCGGCAGCTATGCCAAGGACGAAGCGTCTTATCTGCCGCTTTCTTGGATGATGGCTCGGGTGGCCGCTGCGCCCCTCAAGAAACCGTTGCATTTCATCGATGGTCGGGCCCGCGAATACGCGGTTTCGGGCAATGCCTTTGGCATGCTGTACGATTCCCGCGCTGGCCTGGCCGCCTATTACCGATATCGTCCTCGCGATATCGGACAACTTTGCGCAGACAAATGCGCCGGCGGCGTGGTGAAGATTCACGAAAGCGTTTTTGAACGGATCGAACATCAAACCGGCGCTTACGCACCGGCCAATATTCCGCCGGTTTTCGCGGTCACCCGTTGGGATCCGATTCCGGGAAATACCGCCGAGGGTCCCACCGAACCGCGCGCGGCCCGGTCGGCGATTTGTCGGGTCAATTTACCCAAGCAAGCCAATGATCTACGCGGCAAAATGAGCGCGATCGCGTCTCGGATCGCCAATTGGCGGACTTGGCTTTATTCGATTTTCGTTCTGGTCTCCTTGGTGTTCGCCGGTATTGCGGGCATCTTGGGATATTTTTACGAGGGATCGGATTTCATCTTCGACATCGCGTTTCCGCCTGAATTGGCCGAGTTCGCCGCGGCATTGTTTGCGGATTGGCGATGGTTGTTGCTGTTTGCCGGCCTATTCGGCGTTCTGGTGTTATCACGCGGCTTCCTGGTTGGCGCCGCGCGAGGGCTCGCCAGTCTTGGGTGGCGCTATTTAAGCGTGAAGAGCGGCGAGGCGATCCGCGACTTGGACGCCAGCCAGGAAAAGATGAGCGTCCTGCAGGAAAAGGAACGCGCATCCCTGAAAAAAGAAATTGATGGGCTGGTTGATCGGATAGGGCCTGTGCTGCGCTGGCAATGGACGCGGACCGGCGGGATGGCGAAGTTGTTTATGGTGGCTTCGATCTTGGTCGTCGCTTTCGCAGGGCACCGAATTTCGACCGAAAATAGCCGCGATGAGACCCGGGCATGCACGGCCCTGGCGGAACATAAATTGGGCGACGGCAACACCTTCTATTTTGAAGCCCGAAACCCTTGTTTGAGGACCGGCATCCCGGTCAAGGCTGGCCAAGAGATTACCGTGACGGTCGAGCCGACGGTTCTTTACGATCTGAGCATTCCGGCGTTGCCGACCGGTTTCCTGCGAAAGGCGGATGGTGAGGGGGCCTTTATGGAGAGGCTCTCGACGTTCAATCGCGCTCCCAACGCGCCCTATTTCACCTTGCTTGGCCAGGTCGTGAGCTTCGATAAACCGGAGGAGGACGCGAAGCTGCTCGGCAAAAGCGCTCCGTTTAAGGCGGTGCCGGTACCCGGCGCCGACCACAACGCCACCACTTCCGTCGCCAGCACGACTTTCACGCTGACAATTCCAAACGAGGGGTTTACCGCTGGCGGACGCGGCGAGCTGGTTCTTTTCCTGAACGATTTGGATGTGCCCTGGTTTCCGCCGGGCCGCTTCGCGTTTTATGACAACAATACCGGGACCGCCTGGGTGACGATCAAATAATACCACCTTCCATTGATCAGAACCCATGTGCCCAATCCCGGGTTCCGATGGACATTATGGTCCAC
>JAQBUJ010000034.1 GCA_027623845.1 Pseudomonadota bacterium | reverse complement strand
GTGGACCATAATGTCCATCGGAACCCGGGATTGGGCACATGGGTTCTGATCAATGGAAGGTGGTATGAGGACGGTTTTCTAGACGATGCTAATGTCGAAACGCTTGCCGAGCGATTGGGGGTTGGCAGTCGCCACCTGTCCCGGCTTTTCGGCAGACATCTCGGCGCCAGCCCGTCCCAGGTCGCCGCCACGCGGCGCATTCAAAAAGCCAAACGCCTATTGCATGACACCTCTCTACCGATTGCCGAGATTGCCTTTGAAGCGGGGTTTCAGAGCGTCCGTCGTTTCAATGACGCCTTCAAATCCGTGTATAAACGAGCGCCTTCCACCATCCGACGGTAACCAGCCGAGCCGAGCGCATCGCCGGATTTTCTGAAACGCCCTATGCCAAGATGCAATGGTGGAGACCCTCAGGGGAATCGCCAATTGAGTGATTTATGGCGATCACCGGCTCAACTCGTTCACCTTGGAGATCCGGCGGAACATTCAGGCCGAACAAGTGGCCGCGATCAAGGGCGCAACGCCGCTGTATCGCTCGATTGAGGAAATCGATGAGATGCACCGCCTCGCCGAGACGGTCATCCATCCGAAGCGCGCCGAGAAGGTGATCCGCAATTGGCCGGTCAGTGTTTGATTACCGACGCGAGCCGTGTGCCTGCTTGCGGCGTTCCTTCATCAACACGTGGCCTTCCTCGGTGCCGTCATGCAGCGAACCGAACCACTTGTCCAACGGCACGGTGCCGTCGCCGCCGTAATTGCATTCGAAATATTTGTGATGCAGGTAGTGGAAATATCGCTGGCCCAGCGTCAGTTCATGTTTGCCGCCGAGCAAATATTTGTCGAACCCGACATGGCCGAGCGCCGGCGTCAGCCCGGTCGCCTGAACATGCAGGATGGCGTGCAGCGGATGCGAGAGCACAATCCAATGCAGCAGAATGCCGCTGAAATACAGCACATGCTCAAACGGGTGCATCGACAGGCCTGACCAGGGGCCGATATTGACGTTCTTGTGATGCAGGTAATGGGCGTGGCGATACAGGAATTTCACGTGCAGCAGTCGGTGGATGAAATAGAAATGCGCGTCACGGATCAGCGGGATGATCAGGAACAGCACGGCGAACCAGATCGGGTTGGTTTCCCAATTCAGCGTCGGAATGACCTCGTTGGCGAAGGCCCAAAGCGTCACCACCTCATAGGCGCTCCAGATGCCGCAACCGCTGACCGCGCTCCAGAACATGTTGTCTTTGACCTGATCGCCGAACAGGAAGCGCCGATGCTTGGTGTCCGGCCAGTTCTTATTGTGCTTATACGCCGTGCCCTGGCCTTTCAGGATATAGAACCGGAAATGCCAACCGCCGAAGACAATGAACAGCATCGCCAGATTGCGACCATAGATCCAGGCGACCCAATCAAGCTGAAAAGTCTTCATGGTGGCGATTTCAGGCGTCAAATACAGCCAAGTGACCAGCGCCAGCGCCATGTAGAGCAGATTGCGCGGCAGGAAATAGCCCGGATACCCAAAGAGATAGCGCACGAAGGCGATGGGCCGTGGCGGCCAGACGAAAACCGGCGGTTGGGCGATTGGTACAGCGGGCTGCCAATCCTTGCCGGGTTCCTCTGTCGCGGTGGTTGTGTCGGCGGTTACCTCAGCCATGGCCTTGGCCTCCATTCCCAGCGCCCTGGCCCTGCACAAGGCCTTGAGCATGCTTTCCGAAGCCAAAGTCTACGCCATTTAAGCGATCGGCGGCAATCCACGGTGTGATGGATCTTTTGGCGCATGCAGGTACGCGGAAAAGGGGTCGCGGCATCATACCGTCATTGCCGCTTGCCTTTATCCAGGTCCGGACCTAATTTGCCGCGCATGAGCAACCGAGCCCACATTCCCGCTTCGCGACGACGCGCCTCCTAACAGGCGGTCGGCGGCTCATATCTTAATTCTATAAATCAAGACGTCGCGACCGTCGCCGAGAGGCGAGGGAAGGCGTTTGATCGATCTTTGTCCTCGGCATTTAACCTTTGAGGACAAGATCATGACCATGACATCCGAACACCCGCACCCGTCCGACAGCCCCGCCTCCGGCGACGCCGATGCGTTGATGAGCATCACCACGCGCCCCGAGGTGGTTTTTACCCGTGGCGAGGGCTCCTGGCTCTGGGATAGTGACGGTAAGCGCTACCTCGATTTCATCCAAGGTTGGGCGGTCAATTGTCTGGGCCATTGCCCCGCCGTGGTGACCCGGGCGCTGGCCGAGCAGTCGACCCGTTTGGTGAATTGCAGCCCTGCCTTCTACAGCGATCCGTTGATCCGCTATGCCCAGGCGATTACCAGCGCCAGCGGCATGGACCGGGTTTTCCTGGCCAATAGTGGCGGTGAGGCCAATGAGGGCGCGATCAAGCTGGCGCGGAAATGGGGCGCGGCGCACCGCAATGGCGCCTACGAGATCATCACCACCGAGCATGGTTTTCACGGCCGCACGCTGGCCACCATGTCGGCGTCGGGCAAGCCCGGGTGGGAAGCCTTGTTCGAGCCCAAGGTTCCGGGATTCCCCAAGGTGCCGCTGAACGATTTGGCGGCGGTGGAAGCGGCGATCAACGAGCGGACCGTCGCCATCATGCTGGAGCCGATCCAGGGTGAATCCGGTGTCTGGCCGGCAAGCGACGATTATCTCGCCGGATTGCGGGCGCTTGCCGACGCGCACGGCTTGTTGCTGATCCTCGACGAGATCCAAACCGGCATCGGGCGGACGGGCAAACTGTTCTGTTTCGAACATACTGGTATCCAACCGGACATCATGACCTTGGGCAAAGGCCTGGGCGCCGGTACGCCGCTCGCCGCCTTGTTGGCGCGTGAGGCGGTGTGTTGTTTTGAGCCTGGTGATCAGGGCGGCACGTTTAACGGCAGCGCCTTGATGGCGGCGGTCGGCCTGGTGGTTCTGCAGGAGGTATCGGCGCCGGCATTCCTTGCTCGTGTCAACCAAGCGTCCGGCGAACTATGGCAGGGGTTGGAGGTTTTGTCGGAGCGTCACCAACTCGGTGCGGTGCGCGGCAAGGGGCTGCTCCTGGCGCTGGATCTCGGTGAGCGCGATGATGCCGGCGCGGTCGCCGCCTCGGCTCTGGAGCAAGGCTTGCTCTTGAACGCGCCCAGACCGGATAGCTTGCGTTTGATGCCGGCGCTGAATGTTTCCTCGGCCGAGATCGAGCAGATGCTGGCGATCCTGGACCGGGTATTGGCATAGGTAAAAAAGGTAGCCGCCGCCGGCTCAATGCCGGCGGCGGTTCGACCTCCGGACGGTCGCCGGGATCTGTGGAGCGTTGTATCGCCTATCGCGGTCCCGTCTAAAGAGTGCGCCCGCCATCCACCGCGATGGTCTGCCCGGTCACATAGGCGGCCATCGGCGAGGCGAGAAACAAGGCGACGCCGGCCATGTCTCCGGGCGTGCCGAGACGACCGGCGGGAATACCTTTCAAACGCTCGGCCAGGCGCTCCGGATCGGCGGTGGTGATCTTGGTCATCTTGGTGTCCACCAGGCCCGGGGCCAGCCCGTTGACCCGGATGCCGTCGCGGGCCCAAGCTTGGCCCAGGGTGCGGACCAGCCCAAGAGTTCCGGTCTTCGAGGCGTTATAAGCGGGATTGCCGACGGTTGCGGCGAAGGCGGCGACGGAGCTGACCACGGTCACCGAGCCACCCACGGCTTTCAGCATCTCGTGGAACCGGGCGCAACAGGCCATGACGCTGTTGAGATTGACGTCGACGACCTTGCGAAACCCCTCGATGGCGAATTCCTGACGACGGTAGAGCACCGCGCCCTGGGAGAGCACCAGCACGTCGAGGGTATCAAAGCCGACCGGCGTTTCCGCCACTTCGGTATCGTTGGAGACATCGACCCTGGTGTAGCTCAGCCCGGACAAGTCCGAGCCTTCTTCGCCGTCATAATCGGCGGCGCTGGCGCGGGTGCCCCAGACATGCACATCGGCGCCTCGATCGGCAAAACCGTGAGCGATGCCGTTGCCGATCCCGCTGGAGCCACCGACCACCAGCACCGTCTTGTTCTCAAAATCCAACCAACGCACTCGGTCTCTCCTTAATTGCTGCTGTTGGGCGATGGCGCGGCCAGCCGTCTCATCTATCGCGCCAACAACCCCCGCGCCGCCTCGAACAAAGGCTCGGCATAATCGCCATAGGTTGCGAAGCGCTGGTCATCGGTTTGGCCTCGGGCGTAGCGGATATAGATCTGCTGGACCACGACCCCGGTCTTCCAAAGCGCGAAGGCCTCGTACCAATTCATGTCGCCGACATCAAAGCCGGTGCGCTGGGCGTAATGGGCGATCAGTTCGGCCCGACCCGGATAGGGCTCGCTGACCATCGGCGGCATCTTGTCCCATGAAAAACTGCCATCCTCTGACGGCCAGTAGTTGAGGAAAGTGCCAAGATCGATCAGCGGATCGCCCAGGGTCGCCATGTCCCAGTCGAACACCGCCGTCACCCGATCCGGCACCCCGTCCGCGACCATGCAATTGTCGAGCTTGAAATCATTGTGCAGCACCGAGACCCGAGGATTATCCGGCACGCGCCGGCTCAACTCGCCGTGCACCACATCGAAAACCGATAGCTCCTTGTCCTTGGCGGCGTGCCAGCGCTCCCCCCAGCCTTTGACCTGGCGGGCGGCAAAACCCTGCGGTCGACCGAGATCGCCAAGGCCAATGACCTCAGGCTCGACCAGATGCAAGTCGGCCAGCGCATCGATCAGCGCCAAGGCGATGCGTCGCTCCAGCCCGTCGAGGCGGCGAAAATTTTCCGGCCATTCCCGGCGTAGCACCGTGCCGCGACGGCGCTCGGCGACCAGGAACGGCGCGCCGATGACGCTCGGGTCCTCACAGAGGAGGTAGGCCTTCGGCGCCCGATCATAGGCGGCATGCAGACGCGAGAGCACCCGGTGTTCGCGGGCCATGTCATGGGCATTCTTCGGCAATGGGCCGAGCGGCGGTCGGCGGACCACCCATTCCCGGTCACCGGCGCTCAACAGATAGGTCAGGTTGGCGTGACCGCCGGCGAACTGGCTAACTTCGAGCGTCGCTGGGAAGCCGTCCAGCCGGGCGCCGAGATAGGCTATCAGCGCCGGCCAGTCCATTTCCTCGCCGGGGCGGACCGGGATGGCTTCCGCATCGGTCTCCAACCCGGTCCTGGCAGGATTTTTAGTCACGCCCGTCCTCGCCTCGCTGATTGTGTTGACCCGTAATGCATCATTGATCACAACCTTACCGATGGCCGCCCGCTCTTGCAGCATTGCAAAACCGGCCAATGTGTCCTGCAAAGGCAGTTCGGCGTGCACACGCGGCTTGATCCGCCCGGTATTGGCGAGATCCCAGATCGCCGCCCGGTTCTCACGCCCGCGCTCCGGAAACCGCCGGCCATATTCTCCGGCCCGGACCCCGACCACCGAGAAACCCTTGATAAGGGCAATGTTTGATCGCAGGGTCGCAAAACGCCCGGAGGTAAAGCCGACCACCAGCAGCCGGCCGTCAAAGGCGATGCACCGGGTCGATTCGTCGAACACATCGCCGCCGACCGGATCAAAGATCACATCGGCGCCGTGGCCAGCGGTCAGCTCTTTCACCCGCTCGGCGAAACCATCGTTGAGGTTGATCAGATGGTCGGCACCATAGGCCTTGAGCACCGCCAGCTTGGCGTCGCTGGCCGAGGTGGCGATAACCGTGGCGCCGAGCGTCTTGGCAAGGTCCAAGGTCGCCAATCCTGTGCCGCCACTGGCGCCGTGTACCAGTACCACTTCGCCGGGTTGCAGGGCGGCGCGGCGCACCAACGACACATAGGCGGTCAGATACGCCGACGGATAGGCAGCCGCCTGGGGCAGGGTCAGCGCCGCCGGTATGGGCTGCAGGTTTTCAACCGCGACCAATGCGTATTCGGCAAGGGCGCCATGGCGGACCGTGCCGACGACCGCCGCGCCGATCGCCGGCGCGATGTCTGAAATAGCGACTGCTTCTCCAAGCGCGGCGATCTCGCCGGCCAGGTTCATACCCGGGGTGAAGGGTGGATCGAGCTTCAGTTGGTACTTTCCCTGACAGAGCAGGATATCGGGGAAACCGACGCTTGCCGCCTGAACCCGAACCAGCGCTTGGCCCGGCCCCGGCGTTGGTATCGGCAACTCGTGAATTCCCACACCCGATAGATCATCGGTAATCGCATGACAGACAACGGCGCGCATGATGCTCTCGAGCCTCCGGTTCGGGGGACGACGACCTTACAGGCCTAGCCCCTCAAGGCGCGAAGCTGGAGCGCAATTGCGCCGCCCAGACAGTGGCGATTTCGCTGATCACCCAAAGCGAGCGGTGGCTGGCAAGGATACTGTTATCGGCGCGAAAACGAGTGAAGCGCACATCCAGGTGAACCTTGTCGGGTGAGGCCATCAGCACATCCACCGAGTCCCATTTCGTATGGTGCCAGTCGTTGCTGGCGCGGGTGTGAAAATCCGCCAGATAGGTCTCCGGCCCCTGCCAAACCCGCATCACACCGCCGGAAAGCCGGTAGTGCGGGAAATGCATGGTCGCGGCCAGGGCATCGGCGTCCTGGGCATTCAAAGCCTCGAGATGCGCCGCCATCACCGCCCGCGCCGCCGTGATGGACACGCCAAACGCCGTGTCGGGAGTATCCCGTCCGGTCATTGTCGACACGCCCTAAATGTTATGATTTGGGGAGTGCTAGGATCTGGATTTGCTGAGGCTATCCGACCAGTTCATGCCGGTGGCGACCGGTGCATCCTTGATGACCGTCCCGTGCTGGCTATGAGTTTCGGCCAGATTTTCCGCCCGATCCGAGCAGGCCGACTTCTCGCTTGGCGAGAGGTCGTTGAAATGGGGACGCAGATCAAGTTCGTTGAAGTCGCTGCGCATGGTCTTGCCCAGATCTTTCTTACGACTGTCATCTCCGTCGACAACATCATACATGGCTTTTGCCAGTATGTTTACCGCCGTATCCACCATAGCCACCTCCCACGGTGGTTTTGTTCACTGTTACTTGGGGATATCTTGTCGCGAATCAACCGCAATTTCAAGAGTCAAGTTTTTCAACTCTCTACAAGCTCAAATTCCGATATAAAAGGGACTGGTTTTGCTAACCCACTGTAACATTATTCCTTCACCACCCAGCTCAGCGGTTCTCGGCCTTGCCACCGAGGTTCCCCCCACCCAGGCTTTGCAAGACTGATTCTGTATGCTCGCCAAGCCTGGGCGGTGGGGCGTTTGGCCCGACAGCCACGCCATCGGCCTTGAAGCCGAGGGTTGGCATCGCCGTTGGGGCGGCGGCGCCGGGCACCGGGATCGCGTGGGTCAACTCGCGGGCCTGGATCTGTGGTTCCGCCAGCGCCTCGTCGAGGCTACGGACCCGGGCGGCGGGGACATCGGCGGTATCCAGCACCGCCTCCCAATGGTCGGCGCTTTGACCTTTGATGCGTTCGGCGATCAGGCGGCGAAGTTCCGGTACATGGTCACGGCGGCGGGCCGGCGCATCGAAACGGGGGTCGTCCAGCAATGGACCCAGGTCGATGGCCCGGCAGAGATCGCGGAACTGGCGCTCGTTGTTCGCGGCGATCATCAGGGTGCCGTCGGTGGTCTCGAAGGCGCCGGAAGAGGGGCTCTGGCTCCAGGCCTCATTGCCGGTGGCCGCCGGCATCCAGCCGGTATTGAGATGGTTGGTCACCAGCGAGGCCATCAGCAGCAGCGAGGTATCCAGCATCGCCACGTCGAGCCGGACGCCGTTACCTGTGCGTCGGACTTCGTGCAAGGCCGCGACGATGGCGAAGGCGGCGTTCATCCCGGTGGCATAGTCGATATAGGGCGCGCCGACCTTATTTGGTTCGGTCTGCGGCGTGCCGGTGGTCCGCATGATGCCGCACATTCCCTGGACCACATGGTCGTAGGCCGGGCGGTGGCCGATCGGCCCGTCCTGACCATAGGCCGAGATCGAGCAATAGATGATCCCCGGCTTCACCGCTTTGATCGCCTCGTAGGACAGGCCGAGCCGGGCGGCGGTGCCGGGTCGAAAATTTTCGACGAAGACATCGGCGGTCTCGACCAGCGCCAACAGCGCCGCATGGCCTTGTTCTGATTTCAGGTCTAGCGCCACGGATTTCTTGGTCGCGTTTTGGGTCATGAAGCTGGTGCTCATCCCCTGACCCTGCAGCCCTTCCGGCGCAGCGCCGGTCCGGGTCCAGTCGCCAACTTCCGGCGGCTCCACCTTGATCACCTCGGCCCCCAGCAGCGCCAGTTGATAGGTCGCGTAGGGACCGGCGAGAATCTGGGTAAGGTCGACGACACGGATGCCGGAAAGGGGCTGAAACATGGATAGGCGCCTTCGGGGTTGGGACGGCGATAGGGCGGTGGCTGGCGTATCGGTCAGCCGACGTTCAACGGCTCGCCGTCACCGACGACGATCGCCACTTCGTTTTCAAGTCGCAAGGCTCACCGCGTTCCCTTGCTTGGTGTTGATCGGTCTTGATGGTTTCCCAGACCGGCGTGCCGGCGTTCTAGATTGGGATTGTCGAGCCTAGTCCGCCTTGACGAATTTTGGCGGATGCGCGGCGATAACCTCTTCGTTCAAGGCCGCGCCCCAGCCCGGTCCCGGCGGGATTTGCACGCAGCCGTCCTTTATCTCCGGCTTCCAAGTGATGATGTCGTCTTTCCACGGCACGTCGTCGATGTCGATCTCCATGACCCGGAAATTCGGCAGCGCGGTGCAGAAATGCGCGCTCATCAAAGTAGAGAGATGGCCGTAGAAGTTATGCGGCGCGCAATTGACTTCATAGGCCTCGGCCATGGCGGCGATTTTCAGGCCAAGCCATGCGCCATTCCAGGGGATGTCGATGATCGCGACATCCATCGCGCCGTTCTCGAAGAAGGGTTTGAATTCGCGCAGCCCAAACAGCGATTCGCAAGACGCTATCGGCGTCGCCACCCGCTCGCGGATGCCGGCCAGTGCGACCGGGTCATAAAGGTCGATCTCGATCCAGGTTAACCCGAGATCATCCAGCCCGGTGGTGATCTGGCGATACCCCTCGGGCTTGAAGTTGAAATTGAGATCCAGGCGAATGCCGACATCGGGGCCGGCGCCCTCGGCCATGGCGGTGAGCTGATCGCGCAGCTGCCCGACCAACCGGTGCGGGGTATTGAGTTCAGGCCAGCCGGGACCACGGGCAAAGCCCGGCATGTGGCGGCCGACCTTTCCGGCCTCGTCGAAGGTAATCATGTTGGTCTTGAGGCCGGAATAGCCCGCCTCGCGTACCCGCCGGCCAAGAGCCACCAGATCATCGGGCGAGCGGATCGGTTCCTGTCCGCATTGCGCCGCGATCTCCGGGTCCAGCAGATAGGTGCCGCAATGGCTCCAGTAAACCGGTATCTCCTGGCGGATCGCCCCGCCCAGCAGATCATAGACCGGTACGTTCAATGCTTGGCCCTTGATGTCGAGCAGCGCGTTCTCGATGGTGGCGATCGCCTGCTGATTGACGCCCCCCGGTGCTTGACGGGTCATGGCGTAAAGGCATTGGTGAACCCGTTCATGGGCCATGGCGTCCATGCCGGTGACGCGCTCGACCAGCCGGCGGATTACGGTGGAAAGGCCAGGACTGCCATAACATTCATTATACTCGGCGAGGCCGGTGATCCCGTCGTCGGTGGTCAGCTTAAGGAAGCTGAAATCGCGCCAGCCCGCGTTGCAATGGCGGATCTCACAGCCGGTAATGCGCATCGGGCATCTCCTGGAATCGGTTCCGAAACCGCAGCTTAGTCGCGGGGCATTGTCTCGCCAAGACGCCAGGCGTAAGCGCGGTGGGAAAGCGGCTCGAACTCTTCGGCGATGCTGCATTCATCCAGGATGTGGCGTCCTGGCGCTTCCGAAACGGCGCGGTCCCGACTAACCTTCGCTCTGCGGGTTGGCCAACGCCGCGCTTGAGGAGGTAATCATGACCACTATCACGCCTTTGGACTCGACGCTTGGCGCCCGGGTCACCGACATAAACCTTGCTAAAATGAGCGCCGCCGATTGGACCGCAGTCGAGGCTGCCTTCCACGAACATGCGGCATTGGTGTTTCCTGACCAGCACATCACCGACACCGACCAGGTCGCCTTTGGTGAGCGCTTTGGCGATATCGAAATACTGCGCGAGGGCCAAAAAGCAGTGCCGATCAGCAATCAAAAGCCCGATGGCGGCATCATGAAGCCGGACGAGAAACGTTATCAGTCGCTGCGCGGCAACGAGGGCTGGCACACCGACAGCTCCTATATGCCACTGGCGGCCAAAGCCTCGATCTTGTCGGCGCAGGTCGTTCCGGCAACCGGCGGCGAGACCGAGTTGGCGGATATGCGCACGGCCTATGACGCTCTCGATGAAGATCTCAAGGAGCAAATCGCCGACCTTTCGGCCTATCACTCGCTATACGCTTCGCAGGCCAAGGTTGGTTATGTCTTCAAAACCGGTGAGTCCTATGGCTATCACGCCAAGGGGGCGCCGCTGCGCCCATTGGTGAAAACCCATCCGGTCACCGGTCGCAAATCCCTCTATATCGGCCGTCATGGCTACAGCATTCCCGGCATGGAGGATGGCGAGGCCCAGGCCTTGCTGGACCGGTTGCTGGATCATGCTTGTCAGGCGCCGCGCACCTATGCCCATCACTGGCAAGCGGGCGATGTGGTGATCTGGGACAATCGCTGTGTCCTTCACCGTGCTTGCCCCTATGACTATAACGAGGCTCGGGTGATGCGGCATGTCCGGGTCGCCGGCGACCCGGCGAGTGAATTGGCGGTGACCGGGCCGGATCAACGCGCCGACGCCTTCGTGCCCAGCACCAGCAATCGTTGAATTGGCCCCTTGGACGGGGTAAGGGGAGCGAATGGCCGAGAGCGTCAGGTCCCGGTCGACGCTAGGTTTGAAAGGCCATGCGCATGCCCCTCACCAGCATAGAAGAGGCCCAACTTCCGTTCGACGCGGCCATGTTAAATGGTCTTGCGGACCCCGTCCTTTTCGTTGATCCACGCCTCGTCGTCGTCGGCTGTAACCGTGCCGCCAAGCAGCTTCTGGGCGATGATGCGCTGCAAGCTGAACTCGGCGCATTGCTCGATAACAAGGATATTCTTACGGCGGTAGAGGCGTCTCTGGGCGGCACTCCCGGCACCTCGCATGAGGTTTTTCTCCCCTATCCGATCGCCAGAACCTTTAACCTCAGTATCTGGCGCTTGCCGGATCTCAAGTCGGTTGGGCCGGCTTGGGCGATGATGATCTTTCACGATGTCACGGCGTCGAAGAAAGCCGCGCAAATGCGGGCTGATTTCGTCGCCAATGTCAGTCATGAGCTGCGCTCGCCGCTGTCCGCGCTGCTTGGCTTTATCGAAACGCTGCGGGGACCGGCGCGCGATGACCCGGCGGCGACGGAGCGATTCCTGGAAATCATGGAATCGGAGGCCCAACGCATGACCCGGCTGATCAATGATCTGCTGGTGCTGTCGAAGCTGGAAACCGAAGAGCATATCCGCCCGGAAAATGCGATCGACCTGAGGCCTGTTTTGACCCAAGTCGCCAATATTCTTTCGGTGCGCGCAACCGAGCGAGAGATGAATATTGTCATCGACTGTCCGGACGGGCTTGCGTCAGTGCAGGGCGATCCGGATGAATTGGTCCAGGTTTTCCAGAATTTGGTCGCCAACGCCATCAGCTATGGTCGCTCGAAAACGCCGATCCAAGTGATCGCGACTCGAGGCAATCCGGTTCCCGGTACTGAAGACGCCAGCGTGGCGGTGAGCGTGATTAACCAGGGCGAGGGCATCCCCGTCGAGGATATTCCCAGGCTTACCGAACGGTTCTACCGGGTGAACAAAGGGCGTTCGCGAAGCATGGGGGGAACCGGGTTGGGATTGGCGATCGTCAAGCATATCTTGGCCCGGCACCGAGGCCATCTGGAGATCGAAAGCACCCCCGGCGAACGCACCGTGTTCACCGTTAGCCTGCCCAGCGTCGCGGTCTGAAAACCGCGATTAGGCGACTGTAATAAAATCGTCATCTATCCGTCATAAAAGCGAAACCAAGCGGGCCTATCCCGATCTGCGTACGGACCTGCGTGTCCGGAGCGCAACATGGAGTTGCTTCAAGAGATGATCAGGAAAACCTTTCTCCTCGCCGCTACCGTCATTGCGATGACCAGTGCGGCCGAAGCTCGCGATCAGATCAGGATCGTTGGCTCGTCTACGGTTTACCCCTTCTCAACCTCGGTTGCCGAGCAGTTCGGCAAGACCACCGCCTTTAAGACGCCGATCGTCGAGAGCACCGGCTCTGGCGGCGGGCTCAAGTTGTTTTGCGCCGGTATCGGCGACGAGCA